>CAMDPJ010000041.1 GCA_945903925.1 Chryseobacterium gleum | reverse complement strand
GGCTTTGAGGCACAAGCTATTGCCATCGAATTAGAAAAGATGACACCAAGCCGTCCTCTAACCCACGACCTATTCAAAACATTCGCTACTACCTTCGATATCGAAATCAAAGAAGTAATCATTTACAACTTGGTGGAAGGTATTTTCTTCGCTAAATTAATTTGCGAAAAAGATGGTAAAGAGGTAGAAATAGACGCAAGAACTTCAGATTCTATTGCTTTGGCAGTGAGATTTAACTGTCCGATATCCACTTTCGAATTCATTCTTTCTTCAGCCGGTATCTTATTAGAAGACGAGCAATTGAATGAAGAAAATGAGAACGAAGAAGAAGAAGAAGAAGATTTAGACGACCCTGTAGAAGAATTATTAGAACCAAGTGCCAAAGACATTACTATGCTTAACGCTAGCGAATTAGAAAAATATTTGGACGATGCTATTGCCATGGAAGATTACGAAAGAGCATCTAAAATTCGTGATGAAATAAGTAAACGCAAAAAACATTAACACACTTAAATGAAGCAATACCTTGATCTCCTGCAACACATTGCAGATAAAGGAGCGAAGAAAGAAGACCGCACCGGAACAGGAACTATTAGCGTATTTGGCTATCAAATGAGATTCGACCTTAACAAAGGCTTCCCTTTAGTTACCACCAAGAAATGCCACATGCGCTCTATCACCCATGAATTACTGTGGTTTTTGCAAGGAGACACCAACATAAAATACCTTAAAGAGAATAAAGTAAGCATTTGGGATGAATGGGCTGATGAAAACGGCAATTTGGGTCCTGTTTACGGCCGCCAATGGCGCTCATGGCCAACTGCCGACGGCCGTAATGTTGACCAAATCAAAAATGTAATTGATCAAATCAAGAAAAATCCCGATTCACGCAGATTGATTGTAAGCGCTTGGAATGTAGGCGAAATTGAAAAAATGGCTCTTCCTCCCTGTCACGCTTTCTTTCAGTTTTATGTGGCCGATGGAAAATTATCTTGTCAATTGTACCAAAGAAGTGCCGATGTGTTTTTAGGTGTTCCTTTTAACATTGCGTCATATGCTTTGCTAACCATGATTATTGCTCAGGTTTGCAATTTAAAACTGGGCGATTTCGTGCATACTTTTGGCGATACACATTTGTACGTAAATCACTTAGAGCAAACTGCTTTGCAGCTTTCAAGAGAACCTCGTGCGCTTCCTCAAATGAAGATTAACCCAAACGTAAAAGATATTTTCGATTTCAAATTCGAAGATTTTGAGTTGGTAGGTTATGATCCGCATCCGCATATTAAAGCTCCTGTAGCCATATAAATCGCTCAATGTTCAATGTTCAATGTTTAAAGTTAGCTAGCATTGAACATTAAACTTTGAACTTTGAACAATAACATGAAAACATCGATAATCGTAGCCGTAGCCTCAAACAACGCCATTGGCAAAGACAATGATTTGTTATGGCATTTGCCTGCAGATATGAAACATTTCAAGCAATTAACTTCTGGGCATTGCATTCTTACCGGACGAAAAAACTTTGAATCCATTCCTGAAAAATTTCGCCCTTTACCCAACAGAACGAACATTATCATCACCAGAAATAAAGATTTGAAAATCGACCAGTGTCACGTTTTCACATCTATTAAAGAAGGAATAGAATTCGCTAAAAGCAATGGTGAGCAGGAACTTTTCGTCATTGGTGGTGGTGAAATTTACCGTGAATGCATCGAGCAAAATTTGGTTCGAAAAATATACCTAACGCGTGTTCATCAAAATTTTGAAGCCGACACCTTTTTCCCCGAATTGGAAGAAAAAAATTGGAATGTTTTATCGGAATTGTTCATGATCAAAGACGAAAAAAATCCTATCGACTGTACGTTTTATGAACTAGAAAAAAGATAAAAAAAGAAACAACCTTTTTTTGTTATATTCGTCTACGATACAAGTACTTGCACTATGAAAAAAACTCTTCTCTACTGTTCTCTTTTTTTGATAGGATTTTCGTCGTGCAAGAAGAAAACGCAAAATAACGACCTCACTGCTTGTCAGGGCAACGCCCTCGCCGAAATAGTGTATTTAGATGTATACAAGCAAGCACAAACATATTTAGGTACTTTCTTACAAAAAAAATCACCCGATGATACTGCTGTTATTGTAACAAGCACAATAGATGAAAACAACATTACTTTCCCGTTTACACTAACCGTTTACTACGGCGTCAGCGATCACTTGTGCAGCGATGGTAAATACCGCAGAGGCGCACTGAGTCTCAAAGTTAGTGCTGCCGCTGCCGACACCACCATTTATTCTATCAACAACGTTGATATAACATTTAGCAATTATTACCTCAACCAATCGAATTTACTGGGCACTTTTACCATCAACAATGCTGGTTTAACAGGCCAAGGGCATCATCTTTTCAACATTTCTGTGAAAGAAGGATTTGTGATTAATAGCAATGGCACTATGTCTTGGAACTCCAACAAAGTGCTCGAGCAAACACTTGGCTCTACTACCCCAAACAACATCAATGACGATGAATATTTGCTTACTGGAAGCGGCTCGGGCAAAGATTTTAAAGGAAGTGATTTCGAAGAAAATATCGCTACAGCCTGCACCATCAAAGCAAACTGCAGATACTTCATCACCGCCGGAAAAATTTCTGTTGAACCTATCAACCTTGATGTGCGAAACTGTGATTATGGCGTGGCGCCAGGCTCTTGCACCGGACAGGTAAAAGTGCAGATTAAAGAGGAAGGATTTAACTTTTCGTTGTAATAAATAAACATAGATTCTCAGCACATATATTCCTCTAATTTACCTAGTACGTCTTTGCGAAAATTTTGTACCCAAAATTAAAGCAATCTCAATCCTCATCCATATTCTCAGAATAGAGCTCAACCCATTGTTTATTAAAACTTTCTATTCTTTTAATTTTACTCGCTCGCGAGCCACCCTTAATTTTCTTCTCTTCTTCAATAGCCTCCGTGATAGTGCTAAAAAATTCAAAACACACAAGTTTATTTACGTTGTATTTTGCAGTAAAAGAACTGGGATCTAGTTTGCTCTTGTGCTGAAAGATTCTACTTTTCAAATCTGCAGTTACACCTGTGTATAAAACGCGATTGTATTGGTTAGTGCGGATATAAACCCAACCACCTCTTTCCATAATAATTGTTTAGTTAGTTAATGTAAAGTAAAAACGAAAAAATGAGATTGCTTTAATTTTGAGTACAAAATTTTCGCAAGGACGTACTGGGTTTGCTGTTATTACTAAAAAGAAATCCACCCCCGAAAACAATCACCCAACATTTAATTCCTCAAATTTGAAGTACTACCAGCGATTTGGTATATTTGAAACCTCGCGAAAAAAGCGAGAATTTTAAATAGAACAAAATGAGTAAAATGATGTCGCTGGAAGACTTATCCAGCATTAAAGGAGCTACATCTTCGGCCGCTATCGAAGAGCTGTTCAACAACATTAAAAAAGCGCAGCTAAATAATATCGATAATAACGTGAATAATAATCATGTTGTAGAGGTGAGCGACCTACGCGAAGATGTTGTTATTTCTAGCTCTGAAACAGAGAAGAACATCATCAAACAAAATTTCCCGAAAGAAAAAAACGGATACCTAGTGGTGTCAAAAGTGATTGAGAACTAATGGCTTCAGCAATTATACAAACGCACGAAAGACTCGTTAAGAAAGAGATTTCATGCACTAAACTTGTTCAAGAAAAACTAGATGCATTGGCCAAAAACCAATACCATTCGGTAAACTTTTTATTGAGCGATTTAGCCTTGGCAAAAGCAAAACAAGTAGACGAAAAAATCGCTAAAGGCGAGAAAATTGGCTTGTTAGAAGGTATTCCTTTCGGCGTAAAAGATGTGTTTTTAATTCAAGGTGAGCATGCTTCGGCGAGCTCTAAATTCCTTAAAAATTATATTTCTCCTTACACCGCAACTGCTATTCAAAAGTTGATGGATGCCGGTGCTATTCCGGTTTGTAAAGAAAATGCCGATAGTTTCGGACACGGCTCTACCAGTGAAAACACCATCTTCGGTGCTGTTAAAAATGCACACAACGAAGCTTTGGTGGGTGGTGGTTCAAGCGGCGGAAGCGCTGTTAACGTGGCGAAAGAGTACACCGTTTTTTCTATCGGTGGTGATACAGGTGGTTCTATCCGTCAGCCTGCCGGCTACAACAAAGTTTACGGACTTAAACCAACGTACGGAAGGATCTCTCGCTACGGTTTGATGGCTTATGCTTCCTCTACCGATTGCGTTGGACCAATTGCCTCTTCGCTAGAAGATATCGAGTTGGTGATGAATGTAATCAGCGGAAAAGATTATCACGATCAAACTACATTCGAATCGAAACCTTTCGATATCGAATCGTTCGATGTTCAATGTTCAAAGTTGAAAGTTGGTTACTACAAAGAGTTCGTTCACAATGAAGGACTAAGTGCTGATATCAAAAAAGATTTTCTTGCTGTAATTGAGAAATTGAAAGCTCAAGGAGTTGAAGTAAAAGAATTAGAATTTAAAAATGCAGATACTTTGGTTTCTACCTACTACGCCTTGGCGATGGCAGAAACAGCATCGAACCTAGCACGCTTAGATGGCTCAATGTATGGCGAAAGAATTGCCGCCGACACGCTGAAAGAAAGCTACGCTGTAACGCGCTCTGAAGGATTTACGCCCGAGAGTCAGCGCCGTATCGTTGGTGGTAACCAAGTTTTATCTACCGGTTTTGCCGATGAAATTTACTTGAAAGCGCAAGCGCTTCGCAAAAACATAATGCAATTGTTCACTCAAGATTTTAAAGAAGTTTCTGTTATCCTTTCCCCGGTATCTCCTACTCTGCCTCCTCAAATTGGCAACAGTTTGAAAGATCCATTGGCAATGTACCTAAGCGACATCTACACCATTGGCTTTAGCTTAGGTGAGCTGCCAACGCTTACATCACCCGTGGGAACAGCTACAGGAATACAAATCACTGCCGACAAAAAGCAGGATGAACTCACTTTAAAATTCGCAAAATACCTTAACGAGATACTGTAATGGAAATCGATAAACTCACGCAAAAGCTCGACTCACTTGGTTTAGAAGTGGTGATTGGTGTAGAAACACACATTCGTTTAAACACCAAAACCAAACTTTTTTGCGCTTGCGCCAACGAAGAAAGCAACGAGGCTAATACCAATATTTGTTCGGTGTGTACCGGACAAATGGGCGTTCTTCCCTCCATCAATCAAGAGGCGATTCGCAAAGCCATCTTGTTTGGTAAAGCAGTGAAATCTGATATGAAAAATGAAGTGGTTTGTTGGGATAGAAAACACTACGAATATCCCGATCAACCTAAGAATTTTCAGTTAACACAATTTCAAAAACCTATCATTCCAAACGGTGAAGTAAAATGTTATCGTGAAGATGGCACTCAGTTTTCTGTGCAGTTAGAACAAGTGCATTTGGAAGAAGATGCGGCGAAATTGATGCACGAAAAAACACAAACTTTAGTCGATTTTAACAAAAGCGGTGTTCCACTTATCGAGGTGGTAACCAAACCTTGTTTGCGCGAAATGAACGATGCGTCGATCTACGCGCAATACTTGCAGCGCATTGTACAAAACTTAAATATCTCTGAGGCGAACTTAGAGAAAGGTGAATTCAAATCGGATGTGAGTGTATCTATCCGCAAAAAAGGAACGAACGATTTAAACGCTAGAACAGAAATTAAAAACTTGAACTCTTTCAAGTTTATGATTGAGGCTTTGGAAGAAGAAGTTTCTAAGCAATTGGATTACTACACGCAGCACAACGATTTCCGCGCCGACCAAACCACAGTATTGTTCGATGCCGATTTGAAGAAAACGAAAACGATGCGTAAAAAAGAATTCGCAGCCGATTATCGTTTTGCTTTAGAACCAGATATTCCTTTCGTTAACATCAAGAAAGAAATTGAGTCCACAATCGTTGACGAAAGATTATTGCCTTACGCTATCGAAACCACTTTGATTGAAGGCGGTGTTCGGCCGCAAGACGCAAAATTTTTCACTGCCGATGCCATTCGTTCATATTTGTTTTTGGGCATCAACGAAAAACTGAACGATCCTTTGTTCGTTGCCAAAGCCTTGTCGAATAACTTAAAAGCCGAAGATTATCCTAATATAAAACTCGAAGTATTGATTGAAATTTTCTCTTTATTTAAAGAAGAAAAAATCACCATTATTCTATTGCAAAAAGCGATTGAAGAATTGATCAACAATGCTTCTTTCGATTACCAAATTTACTTCAAAGAAAACTCCATTAGCGAAGAGCAATTGCACAAAAGCATTGCACAAGCTATTGCCGAAAACCAAGCCTTGGCCGATGAAATAAAAGGCGGTAACGCTGGTAAATCGGGAATTTTAGTAGGTAAAGTTTTAGCTAAAGTGGGTAAAGGCGCAAACGGAAAATTAGTTCGTGAAATCATTTTACAGCAACTAGCGGGTGGCGTTACTGTTACCGCAAACGAAAGCGAAGAAGAAGGTGGAGAAGTAAAAGTTTCTGCAGCACAACAACGCGATGATGAAGAAGCTGTTCGCGCAATTCCGGTGATCATTAAAGATCAATACCGCACACATGTTGTTACACAAATCTCTCAAGATTTTGTTGGCAAAAGTGTTACACTTTCTGGTTGGGTTTCTAGCTTGAGGGATCACGGTGATTTAGTGTTTATTGACTTCCGCGACTCAAGCTACGAGGTATTACAGTTGAGTTTAAAACGCGAAACTTTCCCTCAGTTAGATCAGTTTGCGAAGCTAAAACCCGAATCTGTTATCATGGTGACGGGTAATATTATTCCTCGTAAAGAAGACGATTACAACAGCAGTATCCGCACCGGAAAATTGGAAATGGAAGTTAAAGAAATCGATATTTTAAACTTAGCGAAAACACTTCCTTTCGAAATAAAACGTGCCTCTAAAACCAACGAAGCAACACGATTAAAATACAAGTTTTTAGATCACAGAAGTGCGGAAAACAGAAGTGCAATTATCAACCGTCACAAGGTAATTAAGTTATTGCGCGACATTCTAGACAGAGAAGAATTTCTTGAAATTGAAACTCCAATTTTAACTGCAGGTACCGAAGAAGGTGCGCGTGAATTCATCGTTCCAAGCAGAAAATTCGCAGGCTCTTTTTACACCTTACCACAAGCACCGCAACAGTTTAAACAATTGTTGATGGTAGGTGGGTTCCAAAAATATTTTCAGGTAGCAAGATGTTTCCGTGATGAAGATTCACGCGGCGACCGTCAGCCAGAGTTCACGCAACTCGATATGGAAATGGCGTTCTTGGGCGAACAAGACATCATGGATTTGAACACCAAGTTACTCACTACTGTTGTTCAAGATTTGTACAAAGACAAATGGAAGATGAAACCCTTTCAAGTAATTAAGTATTGGGATTCGATGGAGAAATACGGTTGCGACCGTCCCGATATGCGTTACGGTTTAGAATTACAAACCATCACCGATATCGTGAAAGACACCACCTTCCAAGTGTTCTCTAAACCTATTGAAGAAGGCGGAGTGGTGAAATGTATTAAGGTGAATGCCGAGTACCAACAGAAAAGATTATCTAAAGGTCAGATAGAAAAATTAACCGCCATTGCGCAAGAAAATGGCTTGGGCGGCTTGGCTTACATCATCGTAAACGAAAACGATTTACAATCGCCTATCATCAAATTTTTGGGTGAAGAAATTGCAGCCAACATCATCAAAACTACCAATGCAAAAGTGGGCGATGTGGTGTTCTTCTCTGCAGCAACTTTCGCTGTAGCGAACAAAGCGCTGGATCAAGTTCGTCAGGAATTGGGCCGCATGCTCAACCTCATCAATCCAAAAGAATTGGCGCCGGTGTGGGTAGTTGATTTCCCTTTCTTCGAAAAAACCGATGAAGGAAGATGGACTTTCACGCACAACCCATTCTCTATGCCGAAGGTTCGAGATTTAGACAAACACATGAGCGGAGAAAATGTTGGCGACATCATCGCACAACAATACGATTTAGTGTTGAACGGCTACGAAATCGGCGGTGGATCTGTGCGTGCACACAAAGCAGAAATTTTAGAAGCCACTTACCGCAACATGGGCTACAACAAAGACGAAATGAAAAAAAGTGTAGGGCACATGTACGAAGCTTTCCAATTCGGCGCACCACCACACGGCGGTATCGCTTGGGGCTTAGATCGTTTGATGATGATCCTCGAAAGAAAAGTTTCTATTCGTGAGGTGATGGCTTACCCTAAAACCGGTTCTGGTGAAGATTTGATGTTTAATAGTCCGAGTGCATTGCCGAGTAAGAAGGTGGAGGAGATGAATGTGAGGGTGATATAATATTTTAGTTTTACATCATTAAAAGATTAAATTATGTATTGCAAATCTTGCGGTGAAAAAACAGATAATGATAGCTTATTCTGTTCTATTTGTGGAACTAGACATCAGAAATAAACAGACCTGCTGTCGACAGACCAAACGATCCAAAACAAAACCATAAAAGTGCCCACATTGAACCCAAATACGATACAACTTATGCAAAAGAAACTAACGCGACTTTTATAGGTGCCGTAATATTAGTTTCAACTATTACATTATTAATTTTTAAACCCTATGAATTTGCCAAAATTGACGATTACAATCAATTTTCAGCTTTCTCTTCAATTGCTATATTGGTTTTGAGAATTATTGTCACATCTTGGGTTGCTAATATTGCTAAAAGACAAAACAGAAATAAATTCAGCTGGGGTACATTTGCTTTTTTTCTTCCGTCAGTTGCATTGATTGTCATTGGAACACAAAAGAAATTATCATCAAAAGTTAGAATTAATTCTGTTAACGATGATGACCAAAGTTCTGAGGAGAACAAACAAGATTTTACTGATGAAGATATTAAAAAGCGAATTGAATTTGAAATGAAATATAATCTCAGAAAATAACCCCGCCTCGATTTCTATGGTTTACACTCCCACGAAATCTAAGCGGCGGAGAAATTTGCAGAGGCCGATGCACTTTTTTGCCTTTAATATCTTTTCACACTGAAAAATTTCCCTACTTTTAACTTCTAGAAATTTGGCAAACCTAGAATTATTATGAACTTTGGGATGTGCTTTGTGTTCTTGATAGGTAGTATTAAGGTTCCGTTTTTTAATGCCAAGGACACATAACTTTTTCAAACATTCTTAAAATGTATTATACGCCTACAGAAAAAGTTAACAAATTGATCCCTTAAATGTCATCCGCTATCATTATCGGAGCCGGTATAGCCGGTATAGCAACAGCCTTGCGACTGAGAGCAGCAGGCATGGATGTTTCTGTATTCGAAGCAAATGACTATCCCGGAGGTAAATTACATGCATTCTCGCTAGAAGGTTACCGCTTCGATGCCGGACCTTCTTTATTTACCATGCCTGAGCTCGTCACAGAACTTTTCGGATTATTCAAGGAGCAATCCAATGATTTCTTCGATTATAATCGTAAGGAATCGGTCTGCAATTATTTCTGGGAAGATGGCATTCGATTTACTGTAAATGGAGACAGAGATGTTTTTGTAAAAGATGCGGAAGCTAAATTTGGTATAGAAGCATCAACCCTACTGAATTATCTAAAAAATAGTCAAAAGAAATACGAGCTTACCTCCCCAATTTTCCTGGAAAAATCCTTGCATAAAATCAGCACCTATCTATCACTAGATGCCCTCAAGGCTTTGACACAAATGTCAAAAATGGGCATTGGGAGCAGCCTCAACACGCTCAACGAGGCTGTATTAAAAGAACCACATCTGGTGCAGTTGTTTAACCGTTATGCTACTTATAATGGTTCGTCTCCATACAAGACACCAGGTATCATGAGCATGATTCCACACCTTGAACTTCATTTAGGCACCTATTTCCCGAAAGGTGGTATGCATAGCATTACGATCAGTCTTTATGAGTTGGCTATTAGGCAAGGCATAACATTTCATTTTGGGCAAAAAGTAGATAAAATAGTAGTAACAAAGCGCCGAGCTGTTGGTATTCAAGTCAAAGACAAGCAGCACTATGCTGATGTAATTGTATCAAACATGGATATATTTTCCACGTACGAAAAACTATTACCAGATCAGTCTCACCCAAAGCGCATCCTTAGTCAAGAACGCTCGAGCTCTGCGGTTATCTTTTATTGGGGAATTCGCAAACAGTTTCCGGAACTTGACTTGCACAACATATTTTTCAGCCAAGATTACCAAAAGGAATTCACCAACTTATTCGAACATAAAACCCTTTTCGATGATCCGACTGTTTATATCAATATTACCAGCAAAGAAGAAGTGGGTGATGCACCAAGCGGATGTGAAAACTGGTTTGTGATGGTAAATGCACCAGGTGACTACGGGCAGGATTGGAATAAGTTGGTAGCTCAAGTTCGTCAGAATATCATAAACAAAATAAACCGCCTGTTAGGCATAGATATAGAACCGCTTATTGAGGTGGAAGATGTGCTGTCTCCCCCGCTGATAGAGCAACGGACAAGCAGCTATCGTGGAGCATTATATGGCACAGCGAGCAACTCCAAGTTTACTGCCTTCCTGAGACATCCTAATTTTTCAAGTAGGATAAAGCAATTATACTGCAGCGGAGGCTCCGTGCATCCCGGCGGAGGTATTCCCCTATGTCTTCTTTCTGCTAAAATAACTTCAGATTTAATCATTTCCAATTCATGAATACAACATCTATCTTTCCCTTTTCAAATTTGAAAACGAAGATCTCTTTGTTTGGTCTATGGTTGGTCACCATTTCCGGTATAATCGGAATATGGCAGGGCGATGCCGCTTGGTTTTTGTCTAAAACACCCTTCAACCTTCTACTTTGTTTATTGCTGATTTTCTGGAATTTTCCGTTAAAAAATGGATGGCGAAGTATAACAATATGGTCGCTTGTTTATTTGCTGGGTATGGGTGTGGAATTAGTGGGAGTGAACACAGGCCTTCTTTTTGGAGACTATCAGTATGGAGAGAATCTTGGAACAAAAATTGGTGGTGTGCCATTGCTGATTGGCGTTAATTGGGTTATGTTGACTTTTATTACCGGCAGCATCTGCAAGCGATTTATACATAATAAGTGGCTAGTGCTTATTTGTGGCGCTCTGCTCATGGTGGCTCTCGATTTTTTCATAGAAGATAATGCCCCTATATTTGACTTTTGGTGTTGGGAAATAGGTTACCCTCCCTTGAGAAATTTCGTGGATTGGTTTATTGTTTCATTTATCATGCAAGCAATGATGATCAATGAGTTACATGCAGAAAAGCATCCGTATCCCATCAATCATTTTGCTTCACAATTACTTTTTTTTGGATTTTTTTATGTCATCAACTCATTTTGATATTGCCATAATAGGAGCAGGTGCGGCAGGACTTCACCTGGCCATGGCCATAAGAAAAGAGCCGTTTTTCAAAAATAAGCGTATTCTCATTCTTGAAAAATCGGCTAAAGATCAAAATGACCGAACCTGGTGTTTTTGGGAAAAGGGAGAAGGTTTATGGGATTCTTTCCTTACTAAGAGTTGGCAACATGGTCATTTTTTTTCTGAAGAAAAATCTATTGCGTTATCCTTAGCTCCCTACAGCTATAAAATGATCAAGAGTATTGATTTTTATAATCATGCTCAAAAAGAAATTGCATCAAGTACCAATATTGAGTGGGTAAATGATCATATACTTTCTGTTGAAACAAGAACCACCATTTATATCCAAGGCCAAAAGGCAGATTACTCTGCTGAGTATGTATTTGACAGTCGCATTCCTGAGAATTTTTTCCAAGCAAAAGATAAATATACCAGACTCTTGCAGCACTTCAAAGGCTGGGTCATTCGAACCGAAGATGATGCCTTTGACCCCGAACAATTTACCTTGATGGACTTTAGGCAGTTATGGCCCGAAACTACGAGCTTCACTTATGTGTTGCCCCTTAACAAAAGGGAAGCATTGGTAGAGTTCACCTTGTTTTCTTCAGCTTTACTAAAGGATACTGACTATGAAGGCATGTTAAGTGGGTATGTTAGCGATATTCTGAAACTCAAAAAATATGAGATAGTAGAGCAAGAACAAGGTGTGATTCCAATGAGTGATTTTCCTTTCGACAAATATTCACAAGGAAAACATATACGCATCGGCACTGGCGGGGGTTGGGTAAAACCTTCTACCGGTTATTCTTTTAAGAATTGCGAGAGAAATGCAAGAAAAATTGTTGAGAATTTAAAGTTGGGCAAACAGGCTGACCAAGGTCTCATTTCAGAGAAATTCCGCTTATACGATTCCTTGTTTCTAGATGTACTAAACAGACGTAATGAACTTGGCCCGCAGCTCTTCGAAACCATGTACTCAAAAATTCCAGTCCAAAAAATCTTCTCTTTCCTCGATGATCAAACTAGTTTCGCTGAGGATCTCGTAATCATGACCAAATTTCCTTCTCGACAATTTACTCATTCATTCATCAAATATGTTTCTCGCTTATGGAATATGTGACAAAATGCCCCGCCTGCAATTCCGCTAACTTCAAAGCCTTCATTCATACTGCTGCAATGATGCATGAGCATTCTTCTGTAAAATACAATTTTGACCGCTGTAATGATTGTGGCTTAGTTTTTTTGAACCCTCGTGTTCCCGAATCTGCATTAGGAGCATTTTACAGATCCTCTTACCTGCCTTATCGCGTTGAGGAAGCATGGGGCAAGTACGCTGCCTTTGTGAAAAGGGATCAGCAAAAAATTGATCAGGCAAGAGTTGAACGAGTAAAAAAACATCACAGATGGACTGCTCAAAGCCGAATACTCGATGTTGGTTGCGGTAAGCCGACCTTTTTAAGCTGCTTGAGCAAAGAAACCGATTCTCATCTCATAGGGCTTGATTTCAGTGACGAAGGTTGGAGGAATGAACCGAAAACTTACGAGGGCATAGATCTAAGGGTAGGCGAAGTAGCCGACCTCATAGGAGAATTACCTGTTGATGTGATTACTATGTGGCATTATTTGGAACATGATTACCAGCCTCAACAACATTTGAGACAACTGCTTGCTA
>CAMDPJ010000040.1 GCA_945903925.1 Chryseobacterium gleum | reverse complement strand
CTGATGCCCTTCTTTTAAAAGTCGCTCGCTCAAGTGAGAGCCAATAAATCCTGCACAACCTGTAATTAAATATGAAGCCATTTTTTTTCTTCTGTGCGCTAAGATAAAAATTAAAGGACATTAAGGGCTAGTACCAGCGATAATTATAGCAAAAAGTGTTAAAAAGCAGATTTGTATCTGATGTAATTAGTAGTTTTACCTCACTCTATTTCAGTTTCTTTGCATTAAAACAACTATTCATGTTTATACCTAAATTCTTATTCGCTGCTGCGGCTCTTCATGTTTGCACAAGTTTAAGTGCCCAAAACGAAATTACGCTTAAGCAATGCGTTGAATATGGTATTCAAAACAGCTTAACCTTGAAAAAGGCTGCATTAGAAGTAAATAAAAACAAGCAGAAGGAGAAGGAGGTGCTGGCTACAGGCTTTCCCCAAATCAACACTAATTTTACTTTTAACGATAATCTTAACCTTCTTACCCAGCTCATTCCTGGTGAAATCATTGGTAAACCGGGCACATTAATTCCGGCTCGCTTTGGAACGCAATATAATTTTTCGGCAGGTTTTACAGCGTCTCAAATGATTTACAACCAAACCTTGTTGGTGGCGGTAAAGGCTGCTCGCGTTGCCGAAGATTTGGCGAATTTAGGGGTGGAGAAAACTCAACAGCAATTGATTTACGATATATCAACAGTTTATTACGCTGTGCAGGTGAGCAACGTGCAAAAAGAAATTTTGGAGAGTAATTTACAGAAAGTAAGTAAGCTAAAGTTGCTTACCAAAGCGCAATATGAAAACGGCTTGGCCAAAAGAACCGATTACGAACGTTTGCAAGTTAGCGAAACCAACTTGCAAACAGAATTGGAAAATATCGATCAAACAGCGCAATACCAAGCTAGTATGCTCAAGTTTTTTATGGGAATGAAATTAGATTCGGCGCTAAAAATCAGTAAAATAATTGAGCCTAGCGCTCTTCAGTTAAGCACGCCTCAACATGATGTTACCAATAATATTGATGCTAAAATTATCGAATCGCAAAAGGAATTGAATGAACTAAATATCAAACAGTTTTATGCCGGGTATGTGCCAGCATTAAATGCCAATGCTACTTACAATTGGCAAAATATGGGCAATGAGGTGCATTTGGTGGGCGATAAAGCGAATTGGTATAACAATACTATGGTTGGACTCACCTTAACGGTTCCCGTTTTCGACGGACTCAACAAGCATTACAAAGCAACGCAAGCCAAAATTCAGCAAGATCAACTCGATTTAGATGCTTTGTATTTGGCAGAGAGTATCCGACTGCAAAATCAAAATGCTTACAATAAATTGAAAACCAGTAAAAGCTCGGTGAAAGTGCAAGAAAAAAATATGAAACTCTCCGAAGAAATTTATGCAAGTACGCAAGAGCAATACAATGGAGGTTTGGTTTCATTGAGCGAATTGATGAATGCCGAAACTGCGCAAAAGGAAGCTCAAAACAACTATTTGAGATCTTTGGTACAGGTTAAGTTGTCCGAGTTAGATTTGCTTAAAGCAAGCGGTAATATCGATAGCATTGTTAAATAGTGCCGGTTTTTCGCAGACAATATCATTGCCGAATAGCAATAGAATAAGGGTCGGCAGACAATTCCATTTTGCTTCCTATTATCAGCTTTAAAGTTTTCAAATCGATGAGCTGGTAATAGCCATTTCTTCCGCCACAATAAGAGGAATGATGAGGAGCCGGACCATCTGAAGCTATGTTTCTATTAATAATATACAATAGATCTTTATCGTCATTTGCCTGCATTCCGTGCGGTTGATAGCCACTTTTAATCGTTGCTATTTTAGTGTTGTTGGTGTAATCAATAGCTACAATCGACCCTTTAATTCCTTCAGAAATATAGGTGTCGTCTTCCATGCAAGAAACAAAGAGCAAATGATATTTAGTCGAAAAAGAAAATTCAACCGGATATTTTCCTGTCTTAATGACTGCAATTAAGGTGTCTTTTTTGGTATCCATTACTCGAACTTCATTGCTTGTTTGACAAGACAAAAAGTACTTCGATTGATCGGGAGAAAAAACAATTTCGTGAATATCTAAAGATGAGTTTTTGTTGAGCGCAGCATTTTTTTCGGCCACCACAGTTTGAAAATCTGCATTGTCTAAATCTTCAATATTGGCGCGGTAAAGATAGTTTCCTTTGTTGGCAGAAACATACATTGCGGTGTCGTTCAATAGAGCAATACCATGCGGCCATTCTAACGCACCATTGCCAATAATTTTTTTAAGGGTTTTAGTTTCTAAATTGATACAAGCTACACGTCCGCTAGAATTCCAGTCCACAGTGTACGCCATTTTCGAATCAGATGAAAAAGTAATGGTATTCCAAGATCCAGCGGGAATCGGTACCGTAGCGACCAATTTATCATCTAGAGTGGAGAAGATTTGAAACACATCGCCTGCCGCAAAACAAACGCACCAATATTTGCCATTGGGTGAAATCTTTACCATGTGTGGCGCTTCTGGGCTAGGGTTGTGGCCTACCGAGATGTAGCGCATGATTAAATTTGATGCAACATCAACAACAGCAACATTATCACATCCTTGATTCACTATGTATGCTTTTTTTCGTGTTGGATGATCAGAAAATTTCACAAAACCGTTATTGTTTGGCGCTCCGTTGTCTATCCAATCCATTAGCATTTTCACATCGCTTTCGCTTAATGGATGCTGATACAAAGGCATGGTGGGTTTTGCCGAAACACCCAAAGAAGCATAGGTGTTGGTGAATAATAGAGTGCTACTCAACGCAGAAGAATAAGGAATGGTAACAGCTCCACTATTTCCTCCCTGCATCATTTCTTCCCAGGTAGAAAGTGATAAACCAGCTGCAGCATCTTTGCTTTTGCTAGTGTGGCAGCCTTGTGTAGCACAAGTAGTTAAAATTAATTTAGAAATTGGAGCAGGGTAGCCCAAAGCTTTGGTATCAAAAGCCGGTTCGTCTCTTGTGCAAGAGAAGAACGTGCCTATGATTAGCAGAGCAGCGAATGAGCGCATTAACTAAAGATAGTGATGACACATTAAACCTTCAATATTTTCTCAGCTTCTTCGGCTTTAGCAAAAAGAATTTCGTTTTCAATAGTATGGTGAATATTAATGTCTTCTTCGAACTCTTTTAATTTAAAATAAAGCATTTTGTGCGATGGGTCGGCGCCGGCTGGAGGCGTATAATTATTACTTAATTTCTTCACTTTCTCAATCACAATATGCTCGTCGTCGTGCTCTTCTTCCATTACTTGTACGGGTTTGTGTAAAGAACCAAAGAAGGCAGGTTCAAAAGATTTTGGGTTATTGAGGTAAGAACCTAATTTCTCGAAATAAGGGAAAAGAATTTCTTCTTCTTTTACTAAGTGCCGCGATAAATCATCGGTAAAATCAACGAAAATATCATGAATCTCTTTCAACTCGGGATATTGGTTTGGGTACTTTGCTACCAATTTTTCCAGCAATCGAACGATTACAGGGAAGTTAGCTTTTAAGTATGCATGGTGGGTACTTTTAACATGGTCGACGATGTCTTCCAAGTCCCACTCTTTCATTGAATTGATGTATTCTGAGTTCATTGCCATGCGGTAAATTTAAGAAATACATTTGGAGATGCAAGGGGTGGGTGATAAAGATTTTACACTCTTTAACTCCACGTTCTAATCTTCTTCAGTTCAGGCTTGGCGTTTCATGAAAATTACTCAACACAGAGAAAGGCGATTTGTTGTCGCGTAATATTTTACCCCACACTCTTTTGGGTGCTTTTGTAAAAATATATTCAGATTTAGCGGGGTAAATGAACCAAGCATTTTTCTTTAATTCTTCGCGAAATTGCGATGGTCCCCAACCTGCGTAACCTATGTAAAATCTAATGTTGTCGTTGTTCAATTCATTGTTTTTCGCCAGTTCTTGAATCTTACTGAAATCACCGCCCCAATAAATTCCTTTTTTTATTTTGATGCTATTGGGCACTTTTTCGCCAAAGGAGTGCACATAAAAAACTACATCTTGATCTACTGGTCCGCCATAAAAAACCTTTAAATTGCTCTTCGGAAAATCTTTAATCGCATCAGAAACCTTAATTTCCGATGGCATATTTACCACAAAACCCATCGTTCCTTGCTTGCTATGCTCGGTTAACAAAACCACAGCGCGCTTAAAATAAGGATCGTGCAAAAAAGGTTCTGCCAAGATTAATTTTCCTTGTTCTATTTTAGGTAGGGCCATTTCGCGAAAATAAGAAGATAAAGAATTCTTTTGCCTATTTATTTTCACACAATTATTACATATTTTTAAACCATAAACTTATTTTATGAAATGAGCCATGACAAGTTTGGAACAAACACCTTCGAGTTAAGGCGAATTCCATATGACAATTAGTAAATTTATATACATATGAAAAAAGTACTCTTATTGTTAGCATTTTCTTTGCCCTTATTAACACTAACATCTTGCGGTCCCACTGAAGAAGAAGTAAAAGAAGCAGAAAAGAAAATGGAGCCAGAAAAAATAGAGGATAAGGCCGAATTAAACGATTTGGAAAAAGAATTAGAAGGCGCTTTTGATGAAGGTGCTGATAGCGCAGTAGCTCCTAAATAATATGAATTTACAGCAACTTCCCAAAGAAACCTTGCTCGATTTGTACGAGCGATTGCTTACTCCTCGCTTGTTTGAGGAAAAGATGCTGGTGTTGTTGCGACAAGGTAAAATATCGAAATGGTTTTCGGGTATCGGACAAGAAGCTATCTCTGTAGGCGTTACCGCCGCGTTGCAAAACGACGAATATATTTTTCCTATGCACCGCAATCTAGGTGTGTTTACCGGTAGAAAAATTCCATTAAATAGATTGTTTGCTCAGTTTCAAGGAAAAGCTTCGGGCTTTTCTAAAGGAAGAGAGCGTTCATTTCATTTTGGCACCAACGAGTATCATATTGTAGGTATGATATCGCACTTGGGTCCGCAATTGTCGTTGGCCGATGGTGTCGCCCTAGCCAATAAATTGCAAAAAGAAAGAAAAGTAACCGTTGCTTTTACAGGCGATGGCGGAAGCAGTGAAGGTGAATTTCATGAAGCTTTAAATGTTGCTGCTGTTTGGCAATTGCCCGTAATATTCATTGTAGAAAGTAATGGTTATGCGCTTTCTACACCATCTAAAGAACAATTTTTAAATGCCAGTTTCGTGGAAAAAGCTAATGCTTATGGCATTGAAGCAGTCAGTATAGATGGCAATAATGTAGCAGAAGTGTATCAAACAATTTTGCAATTGAGCGAAAGAGCGCGTAAAAATCCGCAGCCATTTTTGGTGGAATGTAGAACATTTAGAATGCGCGGACATGAAGAAGCATCGGGCACCAAATATATTCCAGCACATTTGTTTGAAGAATGGGCTAAAAAAGATCCTATCGTCACTTTCGAAAATGAATTGTTGAAACAAGGAATCATTAGCGATAAAGACAAAGAGGCTATTCACGATAGAATCAAAAAAGAAATTAGCGACGCCCTAAATGAATTGCTGGCCGAGGAAGAGATTATTCCAAATATTCATGAAGAATTAGATGATGTTTATGCGCCTCATCTTGCCGAAATTCATGAACCAAAAGGCAATTCTAAAAACATACGATTTATTGATGCCATTAGCGAGGCTTTAAAACAAAGTTTGCGCAAGTATGATAACTTGGTGTTAATGGGCCAAGATATTGCCGAGTATGGCGGTGCATTCAAAGTAACAGAAGGTTTTGTAGAAGAATTTGGCAGAGATAAAATTAGAAATACCCCTTTGTGCGAATCGGCAATTTTAGGCGCTGGCATGGGCTTGAGCATTAAAGGATGGAAATCGGTGATTGAAATGCAATTTGCCGATTTTGTGACTTGTGGTTTTACCCAAATTGTAAATAATTTGGCGAAGAGCCATTACCGCTGGGCTCAAAATGCCGATGTGGTGGTGCGCATGCCTACGGGGGCTGGTGTAGGTGCCGGACCCTTTCATAGTCAGAGCAACGAAGCATGGTTTTTTCATGTGCCCGGATTGAAAATTGTTTATCCTGCTTTCCCTTATGACGCCAAAGGCTTATTGAACGCGGCGATCGAAGACCCTAATCCGGTTTTGTATTTCGAACACAAAGTGTTGTATCGCAGTTTGCAGCAAGATGTGCCAGAAGATTATTTTACGCTTCCTATAGGCAAAGCAAAAGTGTTGCGTGAAGGAAAAAAGGTAACAATTATCACTTATGGAATGGGCGTTCACTGGGCTTTGAATTTGGACGAAGAGTTAGATGTGGAGATTGTTGATTTGCGGACTTTACTTCCCTTAGATACAGAAACAATTTATGCTTCGGTGAAAAAAACTGGCAAAGCTTTAATATTACATGAAGATACTTTAACAGGAGGAATAGGCGCAGAGATTAGCGCATTGATTTCCCAGCATTGCTTTCAATATTTAGATGCGCCAGTGCTTCGTGTAGCTAGTTTAGATACTGCAGTTCCTTTTCAAATAGATTTAGAAAAACAGTTTTTAGCGAATAGAGAGTTAGAAGGGAAGTTGAAAGAGTTGTTGGCGTATTAGTGGGGGTGGGCTCTGTACTTTCCACCCAGTTCGTCATTGCGAGATTTTTTGGATCAGGGACAAAAGTTGGGGAGTAAACCATAAAGTCTTCGTTTAGCGATCAAAAAGTATCGAAACTATTAACATCCAATTACTGCAACAAATATTTCCATCAGAGTGAATGGAATATTTTGACATCACAGGATTTCAAACCCTGCGTAAATTATCAATGAAGGAAGAATTTTGGGAAATAGAATTCGACGAAAAGAACGAGCTTCCCAACGGCTATCCACAGGAGGATTGTAAGGCGAGGGGCTTTATGCAAAGCAATCATATACAAGACTTTTCACTTCGGGGCAAGGCGGTTTATCTTCGCTTAAAGAAGCGCAGATGGCGTCACAAGGAGAGCAAAGAAATATTAAAACGAGATTTGAAACGACGGCAATTAAGGAAAATTCCTCTAACCTTAATCGCTTTTTCTAATCTTGCTAAAAAAAACTACTTTTCAGTGGCCTCCGTTAATAGGAGGTTTCTTTAATTCTCAAGTTGTTATTTGATGCCTAAATCATCAAAGCTTACTCCGGTGTAATCAGCGCCAGTTCTAACATCTTCCAATTCTTCAGAAGCCTCAGCTACTGGTGGAACGTATACTCCCTTTTTCTCTTGAATAAAATCGATTGCTTCTTTCAATCCATCAGCAAATTTTTCGAAATCTTCTTTGTACAAGAATAGTTTGTGTTTTTCGAAGAAGAATTTACCATCATCACTAAATCTTTTTTTACTCTCTGTAACAGTAAGGTAATAATCGTCACCTTTTGTTGCTTTCACATCAAAAAAGTAAGTTCTTTTTCCTGCTCTTACTGGTTTAGAGAAAATATCTTCTCTGTCTTCGCCTCTTTCAAATGATTTGTTTTCCATTTTCTACACGTTTTTTTAATTAAACTTCGTTTTCGCAATCATTAATTTTTAAATATAAAAGTAATTTTTTGAGATTCACAAATAAAAGTTGAAAAAACATTAATCTGTAATTATAACAACACGGTGAATTTAAGAGGCCTAATCCCCGGCCTTAGCAAGGTTTGAAGTATTTACAAGTAATCAAAAAAATAGGGGAATTAGTTCCTAGATTTTATTTTCACTCATCTGTTTTTCATATAGTTCGAAGTAGCTTCCTTTTGAATTTATAAGCTCTTCGTGAGTTCCTTGTTCTTTGATTTCGCCGTTTTCTAGCACGATCATTTGAGTACAGTTTTTAATAGAAGAAACCCTGTGACTAACAATAATCGATGTTTTGCCTATTGTTTTGTTCTTTAAATTATTCAAGATAGTTTCTTCTGTTTCTGTATCTACGGCGCTAAGGCAATCGTCGAAAATTAAAATCTTAGGATTCTTCAAAAGCGCACGAGCTATAGAAACCCGCTGTTTTTGGCCGCCACTTAAAGTAATCCCTCGTTCGCCCACAATAGTTTTATATTGGTTAGGGAAACTCATAATATTCTCATGAATAGCAGCGTTTTTAGCGGCTTCAAGCACCAATTGTTTTTGCTGGTTATTAAGTTCACGTCCATCAAAAGAACCAAAAGCGATATTGCCTTCTATAGTATCACTAAATAGAAATACTTCTTGAGGCACAATGCCGCTTTGTTGTCTTAAATCGTGAAGGTTGACTTCCTTAATGTTTTTGCCATCTATCAATATCTCGCCCGAATTGGGGTCGTACATTCTGGTGAGTAACATAGATATAGTAGACTTACCCGATCCTGTTCTTCCAATTATTGCTAACGACGATTGTGCAGCAATTTTAAACGACACATTTTTTAAGGCCACAGTTCCCGATTCGGGATAAGTAAAGCTCACATTTCTAAATTCTATTTCGCCATTGATATCGAAAGGTTCGTTGCTAGGGTTGGTGATTTTAGGTTCTTCATTTAAGAACTGATTGATTCTTTTTTGAGAGGCAATGGCTTTTTGAGTGAGTGAGGTAATCCATCCTAAAGACGCAACTGGCCAGGTTAATAAGTTGATGTAAATTACGAATTCGGCGATATTTCCATAACTTAAATTGCCTTTAATCACTTCCATGCCGCCTATAAATACAGTGAGGATGGTGCTGAAAACGGGGAGTAAAAAGATTAGCGGACTAAACAAAGAATCGGCCATGGCCAAGTTCAATGCTTTCTTTTTATAGGCTTCTGCTTCGTTGTTAAAATCGTTGATGGTATTTTGTTCTTTGGTGTATGCTTTCACTACTCTAATTCCTGCAAAAGATTCTTGGGTGTTGTTATAAATCGTAGACAATTGTGCTTGAACTTCACCATTCAATTTGGTCATTTTTCTGCTAACAAAATAGATAAAAATAGTAAGCAGAGGTAGAGGCATTAGCACGTAAAGTGATAGCTCAACATTTATTTTTAACATGGTGTAAATAACTAGCACAAACAAAATCATCATATTAATAAAGTACATAATAGCCGGACCCAAATACATTCGAACATTGGTAACATCTTCGCTAATGCGGTTCATGATGTCGCCCGTTTTGTTGTTCTTATAGAAAGAGATGTCGAGTTCTTGGTATTTGTTGTAGATTTCATTTTTCAAATCGTACTCAATATAGCGCGAAACAATGATGATGGTTTGACGCATAAAGAACACAAAAACACCTCTTGCAATAGCAAAAGCGAAGAGCCCTACAGCAAACCAAATCGCCGAAGAAATAAATAAATCTTTCACCACTTCTTCAGAAGCCGTTCCTTTAAACAGCGCAATTAAATGGACCGATTCTAAAACAGAATCTAACACGTTTCTAAAAATTTGAGCAGGAAATATGCTTAGCCAGTTAGAAAGCGCGATACATATAACGCCCCAAATTAATTTGTACTTGTACTTGAAGATGAATTTATTGAGATATGCGAGCTCTTTCATGTGAAAAACAAATGTATTAAAATCATTTTTCATTATGGTCATTCACAAAAAATCATGTACGTTTACATCTCAAATAAAAAAACGGTCTTTAACATATGTTAAGCAGAAGACACCTTAGAATAAAAGTAATGCAGGCTTTGTACGCCTACAATCAGGCCGATGCCGATAATATTCCTCTTTTTGAAAGAGAACTATTGAAGAGCATTTACAAAACAGAAGAATTGTTTGTTTACTTTATCTCAGCTTTACTTGAAATGCGTCAGTTCGCTGAAAAAACATTGAACGAAGCGAAAGCCAAAAGACTGCCCACCAAAGAAGATTTAGATCCTAATTTAAAGTTTGCCAGCAACAGATTCTTACTTCAAATTGAAAATAATGAAGGAATGAAAAAGGCTTTAAATACCTTTAAAATCCATTGGGTAGAGTATGAGGAGTTGATTAAGAAGTTGTATTTAAAAATGAGGTCTTCTGATTCTTTTAAAGAATATATGTCGACTGGTGAAGGTTCTTTCGAAGAAGATAGAGAATACGCTATTAAAATTTACAAAGCCTACATCGCCGACGAGGAATTGATTTTACATCGCTTCGAGGAAATTAATATTCACTGGTCGGATGATTGGTATTTCATCAATGGTTATGTATTAAACCATTTAAAAGAAATTAAAGAATCTGATTCTCCAGAAAAATCGCTTCCTAATTTATTTAAAGATGAAGACGACGATTTAGATTTTGTGAAAGGTTTGTTTAGAAAGACCATCATAAACAACGATGAATACCAATCTACTATTATTAAACAAGCTAAAAACTGGGAAGAGGATCGCATTGCCATGATGGATTTCTTGTTGATGAAAATGGCTATTTGTGAATTAGAAGAGTTTCCTACAGTGCCCATCAAGGTAACTTTAAACGAATATATTGAATTGTCTAAAAACTACAGTACACCTAAGAGTAAGCTCTTTATCAATGGTATTTTAGATAAATTAATACCTCAATTAAAAGCCGAAGGAAAAATAAACAAAACGGGAAGAGGTTTGAAGGAATAAAAGATTTTGTATTTTTGAAAAAAATAAATTGAAAGATTATGAAATGAGCCATGAAAAGTTTGGCACAAACACCAACAAGTAAAAGGCGAATTCCATATGACAATTAAAAATTAAATTATACACATATGAAGTATATCACATTATTAGTTTCAGCTTCTTTTTTGTTCTTCGCTTGTGGTGAAGAAGGAGAAGCAAGTGTTGAGAAAGTAGATTTAGCAGCTGTTGTGGCGACTGCAGGCGGACCGGAAATTGTGTTTGAAGAAGAGACTTTTGACTTCGGACAAGTTAAAACTGGTGATTCCGTGGTGCATCAATATGTGTTTAAAAACACTGGCGACCAGCCTTTAATTATCGCACAAGCCAATGCTAGTTGCGGTTGTACTATTCCTAATAAACCTAAAGATCCTATTTTACCAGGCGAAAAAGGAGCGATTACAGCGAAGATTGCAAAAGCCGGACACGCACAAAACAACAAAGAAGTAACCATCACTGTTGATTCAAATGCTAAGTCGGGTAAAAAGACTTTAAAATTAACAGGCGACATCGTAGAAAAGTAAATTAATCAATCATCTATAAACAAGAACAAATGAAAATGTATTTATTAGCGGCTCAAGAACAATCAATCGTACCTACTTTGGTAATGTTTGGAGGTATATTCTTAGTAATGTATTTCTTTATGATTCGTCCGCAACAAAAGAAACAAAAAGAAGCAAGAAAATTTAGAGACAACCTTAAAGAAGGTGATAATGTAATTACAATTGGTGGTGTTCACGGAAAAGTATCTGAAGTGAGCGATTCTTCAGTAGTGGTGATTGTAGAAAGCGGAGCAAAACTTCGTTTCGAAAAATCGGCTATTGCACAAAATGCCGATGGTCAATTGGCCAACCAAGCAAAATAAGCAAAGTATTTTTTGTACTTGTGACGAAGCAGTGGTATTTTAGCCACTGCTTCTTTGTTTATGTATACTCAGGAAATTAAACCCAATAAATCGAAATTTAAAGTTTTTACCGACCGTAAAAGTGCAGTCATCTTTTTGGCTTGTTTACTTTTGTCTGTTGCATTTTGGTTGCTTCTTTCCCTCTCTGCCGAATCTCAAGAAACCTTAGTTTTAAAAGTTAAATACCACAATTTACCCGAAGACAAAGTGCTTACAGAAGAGCTGCCCCACGATGTTAAAGTGTTGGTGGTAGCAGAAGGTTTTACCTTGTTGGGCTATAAATTAGGTTTTGCCCACAACGAAATTGTGGTGGATTTAAAGAATTTGAACTTTCAAAAAAAAGGAGATTACTATACTTCAACATGGATTAGTAGTAAGAACTTAAGCGAACTTAATGCTCAGGAAGGCAGCAAACTCAATATTTTAAGTGTTTATCCCGATACCATTAAAATAGTAATGGATAAAAAAGTAAGTAAGGTTTTACCTGTTCGCTTTTCTGGTAAGTCCATGCGCTCACCTAATTTTAGAATTGTTGGCGATGTGGATATTTATCCAGATTCTGTTCATATTACTGGCGGATTTCATTGGCTTAAAAAATGCGATGCTATTTATACCGATTCTTTGGATTTGATAAGCGCAGAAGGCGAAGTAGAAAGAAAGGTGAATCTTAAGTTGTTAGCGGGAGCTACCACAAAAGAAGGTAAATCTGTTCAGGTTAAAATGCTTGTTCAAAGTTTAAAATCTAGACAGATGGAAGTGAATATTCGGGCTGTTAATGTGCCTGCCGTAGAAGAATTGAAGTTGTTGCCTGGTGTGGTGCAAGTAACTTTCTTAGCTACCGATTCTGCCTTCAAGGCATTAAATAAAAGTGATTTCACAGCAGTTGCCGATTACAATGATTTGGTTTTTAGTCAGGATAAAATAGAAGTTCAATTGATTAGATACTCTAAAGAAATAGAGCTGCCTAAAATCAATCCAGCCAAAGTGGAGTATATTTTGAAAAGATGAGAAGACCAATGCAAATCGGACTCACTGGCGGCATTGGTAGCGGAAAATCTACTGTAGCTAAAGTGTTTGAGTTGTTGCGCGTTCCTGTGTATTATGCCGACAATCGTTCGAAATTCATCTTGCACAATAATTCCGCTGTAAAAGAAAAGTTGAGAGAATATTGGGGTGAGAATATTTTTGATTCCCCAGGAAATATTGATACCAAAGCTCTGGCCTCTATTGTATTTAAAAATGAAGTTGAATTACAAAAACTAAATGCGGTGTTGCATCCTTTGGTGGCCGACGATTATAACAAATGGTTAAGTTTACAAAATAGTGCTTATGTGATGAAAGAAGCAGCTATTTTAGTAGAAAGTGGTTCTTATAAAAACTGTGATAAGATTATTGTAGTTACTGTTCCAGAAGCATTAGCCATCGAAAGAGTAAAGTCAAGAGACAATGTTTCAGAAGAACAAGTGCGCGCTAGAATGAGTAAGCAAATGTCTACTGAAGAAAAGATAAAATTTGCCGATTTTGTGATTGTGAATGACGGTATAAAAATGTTGATACCGCAGATTATTGAAATACATAAAACACTAAGTACTTCGTAGGGGCGAGCTGCCGCTCGCCCGCATTTGTGAT
>CAMDPJ010000039.1 GCA_945903925.1 Chryseobacterium gleum | reverse complement strand
TTATTTGGTTTATCTTCTATCCACAAAGTCATCATTCTTATTTTTTGATTATCATTTTTTGCAGTAAAAATGAGTTTCTCTATCGGAATGGACCGAGGTATCAAATTCCCTTCACCGTCATCGACCTGCAAGGTATCGTATACAGTTGTGGTATCTATATTGTACAATCCCAAATCCTTCTCCTGTAAATCACACTTCACAAATACTTGCAACTCCTTCTCCCAATCAATACTATCTGTTACTATGGTATCTGTCTTTCCATTCACCGTAGAAATTTTTGTAATCATTGGTTTTTCTTTATTCAAACGAGCAATTTCCTTTTTCCAAAAAGAAGCCAGTAATGAAGGCTTTTGTTCTTCTTGTTTTTGTGAACATGAGAAGAATGCAAGCGCTAACGTCATTGCGAGATTTGATATTAAGAGGAGAAACGAAGTTTCGGTCTTCGAAGCAAACTTATGATGAGGTTGCTTCGGGGTACCTCGCAATGACGCACTAAGTGAACTGAATAATATGGAAAACAATCTCATTGCAAATCAAATTTAATCCCTTGCGCCAAAGGTAACGTTGTACTAAAATTGATAGTATTCGTTTGTCGGCGCATGTAAATTTTCCATGCATCAGACCCCGATTCTCTTCCGCCACCTGTTTCTTTTTCACCACCAAAAGCACCACCAATCTCTGCTCCAGATGTTCCAATATTCACGTTAGCAATTCCACAATCACTTCCTACTTGCGATAAAAACAATTCTGCTTCGCGCAAATTATTAGTCATGATAGAAGAAGATAAACCTTGCGGAACGCCATTTTGCAAAGCAATAGCTTCTTCAATGGTTTTGTATTTCATCAAATAAAGAATGGGTGCGAAAGTTTCGTGCTGCACCATTTCAAAAATGTTTTTTGCTTCAATGATACAAGGTTTTACATAACAACCCGATTCGTATCCTTTACCTTTTAACACACCTTCTTCCACTATTACTTTACCACCTTCTTCCTTCACTGCTTCAATAGCGGCAAGATACATTTTCACAGCAGCTTGGTCGATTAACGGACCTACATGATTTTTTCTATCTAAAGGATTTCCAATTTTCAATTGCGAATAGGCTTTCACCAATTTCTTTTTCACCTCCTCGTAAACCGATTCGTGAATAATCAATCTTCGGGTAGAAGTACAACGCTGGCCGGCTGTACCCACAGCACCAAAAACAGCACCCACAGTAACAATATTTAAATCGGCAGAAGGCGTAATAATGATGGCATTATTTCCACCTAATTCTAACAACGATCGTCCCAATCTTTTGCCAACAGCTTCAGCCACTTTTTTACCCATGCGCGTTGAACCAGTAGCAGAAACAAGAGGAACACGCCTATCATTCGATAGGCTTTCACCCACAGTGAAATCTCCATTTATGATTCCCGACAAGCCTTCGGGCACATTATTTTTTTTGAAAACTCTATTGACAATATGCTGGCAAGCGATAGAACACAATGGCGTTTTTTCACTAGGTTTCCACACGCAAGCATCACCACAAATCCATGCTAAAAAAGCATTCCACGACCACACTGCCACAGGGAAATTAAAAGCAGAAATAATTCCTACCACTCCCAATGGATGATATTGTTCGTACATTCTGTGTTTGAATCTTTCAGAATGCATGGTGAGTCCGTGCAGCTGTCGCGACAAGCCCACCGCAAAATCGGCAATGTCAATCATTTCCTGCACTTCGCCCAAACCTTCTTCCAAAGATTTCCCCATCTCGTAAGACACTAATTGCCCGAGTGGTTCTTTATATTTTCTTAATTCTTCACCAATTTGTCGCACCACTTCACCACGCTTAGGGGCAGGCACAGTGCGCCATTCGGCAAAAGCTTTTTCTGCAGAAGCAATCACTAAATGGTAATCTTTAACGGAAGCAATAGAGACTTTTCCAATCACTTTTCCATCTACAGGAGAATGAGAAATAATATATTTTTTGCTATCGGGTAGCCAATGATTACCTATAGAAACACCTTTATTCACCGATGAAAGCGAAAGTTGTTTAAGTACCAATTGAATATTGATTGCAGCCATAATAATGTATTGATGAGTAAATGTAAAAAAAACGGTGGATATTTTGTTGTGAGAACCTCATCTCTCTGTGAAGTTTAGCGTAGCGAACTTTACTGAATCTTTTCTTGAAGCTTTCAGCTTCTCTTTTAATATCTTTACCACACATGAAATCCGAAAAAAGTAAAAAATATTCACTCTCGTTTTTCCGCACTGTTTTTTTAACATTTATTCTTCTTCTTTTTTTAGAATTGATTTGTCGGGTAGGCACTTTCATTTACTATGCCCCAAATGGCTCTTCATTCTCTAACCAAGTAATGGGTATTTGGCGCAGCGATTCCTTGTTAATTTGGGATAATCAACCCAACTATACCTTTCACGATAAAAGTGGTTCTATCAATGAAATTGGCTGTAGAGTTGAATTGGGTGATGTGGAGATGCCTATCAAAGAAAAAGGAGAAACATGGATTTTATTATCGGGCGGCTCGGCAATGCTAGGCACGGGTTCTATACATGAAGGAGATTACCTCACTATCACACAAATTACCGATCACTCCAAAGCAACCGCCATTGATGGGTATTTGGAAGAAGAACTCAACAAAAGCAGAACAGGAAAATACAAAGTCTTTAACAGCGCAGTTTCTGGCCACACTTCTTGGCAAGCGTTTTTAAAGGTGCGGCAACTGTTAAAAAAATACGACTTTGATTGGGTGATTTCCATGGATGGGCAAAACGATCATAGCGTTCTTCCTGAAGGAAAAACATCAAGAGATATTATCGAAAACTATTGGAGAAACTTTATGCAAACTAAACATCCTTTCATCACACAATTAAAGTGGATGCAACGTTCGGCCCTTATTTTTTGTGTTTTAAGAGGTAAGTACAACTTAACTGAAAGTTTAAAAAAGGAACCTAACCGAGAATTCACAATTAAGAAATGGAACAACTACAGAGGAGAACGAGGCTTCTTAAGCGATAGCAGTTTAATTAAAAAGGGAGTCGACTTGTTTCAAAACTCTATTGAAGAGCAAAACGAATGGCTAGAGCAAAAAGGCATTAAACACCTTCACTTCATTCAACCCCATCTCTCTTTGCGCGAAAAAGAGAAGATGGCTCCTCTGGAAAAAACGGTGTACAATTATTATGGTAGTTTGAAACGCGATACGCTGAGCGCTTTCATGCATGATATTCATCAATTGAAATGGAATTCACCCAAGATTATGACATTGCCCGAAGTGCATCATTTGCCTTTTTGGGTTTTTACCGATTACTGCCATCTTACTAAAGAAGCCAACCAATACATTGCCCACCGTATGTTTCAGCTTATTTTGAAAGGTCAATAAATTGTTAAAAATGCGTTCAAAACTCTTTTTTTGAGCAGCAACACCTTAGCCACATCTTTTGTATTTTTGATGAAAATAATAACACTATGTTTAAGTCGAAAAATGAACCCGTTATGGTAAAACAAAGCGAACCAAGCTCAAACAGCTTTAATTCAAACTCAAATACAAATACTATGGACAGCATAGCAGAAGGAACAGTATTCAGCGGAAATATCACTGCATCTAAAGGAATTAAGATCAATGGAGTTGTTAAAGGCTCTGTGATTTGCAACGGTAAAGTAATAGTAGGTAAAACTGGTGTTATTGAAGGTGAAATAAAATGTTTGAACGCAGAAATTGAAGGCACCTTGAAATCAGCCATCACCGTGAAGGAATTGTTAGAATTGAAATCTACTGCCAACTTACAAGGTGAGATCATCACCGGCAGATTGTCGGTTGAACCAGGAGCCTCTTTCACAGGATCTTGCAAAATGGGCGGTGTAGTAAAAGATATTAAAGAAGAAACTTCCCTTGGACAACTCAAAGAAAAAACCGCGTAATAACTTCATCGTTTTATCGGGAATAGGTTTACAAATGGGTGTTACCATATTTTTGGGCGCCTATTTTGGTAAATGGCTAGACGCAAAGTATCCTCACGAAAAAAAATGGTTTACCATTCTTTTCACTTTGATGGCGGTGGCTATCTCATTGTACAATATTCTAAAGCAAGTGAATCAACTCAACGATAAAGACAAAAAAGAAAATGAAAAGTGAGTTTATTAGAGTTCCTTGTTTTTTATTGGTTCAATTGATTTTGGTTTTTGGAATGCACTTGCTGCTCAATAACTTTGCTTTTGCTATTACTTTCACCCCTTATATAACGGAGGCGTATATTGCCAATTACCTCTTAGCAGTGGGCGAGTTTTTAATTATTTACTTTTTGGGAAAAAAAGTCACCGACCATTTGGGCTATATTTTCATGGGAAGCAGTGCTTTAAAATTCATGATAGCCTTCGCCATTTTTCATCCTTTATATAAGGTAGACGGCGAAATCAGCAAAATGGAATTTGCCACCATTTTTATCCCATACGCTTCAGCCCTTATTCTCATCACGCTTCAACTCATGAAAGTGCTTAAAAAATCTGATAAAAGTCGGAATTAGCAGTATTCTGCTCCTTTCACTTTAAAGCCTTAAAAAGTTTTCTAAAAAAAGAGCATTTAAAGTTTTGCGGTTGTGTTTTAATCCTTACTTTTGCACAAATTTTATAGCAAGACAGTTCACTATGCAACTACAGAAACTATTTAAAATACTACTTTTGTCGCTTCTACTGGTTGCTCCTTTTAGCGCGTTTGCTCAAGGAGATGAAGCTGCTGAAGAGGCAAAAACAAAAGCTGAAAACAAAGAGTATATCCTTCACCACTTAAAGGATTCGTACAGTTTTCATGTTGTAGCTAATGTTAGTTTTCCCTTACCTATTTTGTTATGGGATAAAGGTGTTCACTTCTTCATGTCATCTGCTTTTGATTCAGAAACAGAGCACGAAACAGCTGTAGCAGAGTGTGACGGGAAATTCTATAAATTAAATCACCACGACAATAAAATTTACGAAACTGATGCTCAAGGAACTATTACCATGGATCAAGACGGGCATCCAACAAATAATCTACCCTTTGATTTCTCCATTACTAAGAACGTTTTCACTCTAATATTAGTGATGATTTTCATGTTTTGGTTATTTAGAAACATGGCTAAAAATTATAGTAACAGCCTTGTCCCAAAAGGAGCAGCTAAATTCTTAGAGCCAGTAATCTTATTTGTTCGCGACGAGATCGCTATTCCAAACATAGGGGAAAAAAAACACGGAAAGTTCATGGGCTTCCTGCTTTCAGTGTTCTTTTTTATCTGGATTGTAAACTTATTAGGCTTAACACCAATGGGAATCAATATTACGGGTAACATTGCCATCACTGCGGCTTTGGCCATCATGACATTCTTTGTTACCATGTACACTTCTAAATCGGCTTACTGGACGCATATCTTCTGGATGCCAGGTGTACCTGTTCCAATGAAATTTATTTTAGCGCCTATCGAATTGTTGGGGGTATTCATTAAGCCTTTCGCATTGTTGATACGTTTGTACGCCAACATGACTGCAGGGCACGTTGTTATTGGAAGCCTCATTGCTTTGTTGTACATCTTTCACAACGTATTTGCACAAGGCGCATTTTTAGGTTTAACCTTCTTTTTGTCATTAATCGAGTTATTAGTAGCGTTTCTTCAAGCATATATTTTCACGATGTTATCGGCCCTGTACTTTGGTGCAGCAGTAGAAGAGCATCACCATGAGGAGGCACATCATTAATAAGTAAATAAGTAGTTTAATTTTAATTATATATTTTATGCAAATTCCAAACATCGTAGGAGCTGGTTTAATCGTAATCGGTGCAGGTATCGGTATCGGTCAAATCGGTGGTAAAGCTATGGAGGCGATCGCTCGTCAACCAGAAGCAACAAACAAAATTCAAACTGCAATGTTGATCGCTGCAGCGTTAATCGAGGGTATCGGTTTCGCAGCGTTATTCGCAAGCTAGAATTGGACTTGATTGAAAGTCATAACGCTTGGTTATGACTTTCAATCTTTTTTTAGAACACTTTTTTAAATTTATATATATGGAAAAATTAATAGGTGAGTTTTCGATAGGGTTGTTCTTCTGGCAACTTATCTTATTCGTTGCATTGCTTGTTCTGCTGCGAAGATTTGCGTGGAAACCAATTCTTACAGCGGTAAACGAAAGAGAGCAAAAAATTGAACAAGCATTAGAAGGCGCTAAAGCAGCTGAAGCTAAAATGGCCGAATTGAACAAACAAAATGAACAGTTGTTAAAAGACACTCGTGAAGAAAGAGACACTATGCTTAAAGAAGCTCGTGCAGCGAAGGAAGCTATTGTATCTGAAGCAACGGATAAAGCGAAAAAAGAAGGTGCTAGAATGATTGAAGAAGCAAGAAAAAGCATTGAAACAGAAAAAATGAGAGCCGTTACTGAGTTGAAAAACCAAGTAGCAACATTATCTATCGAAATCGCTGAGAAAATTTTGAAATCAGAGTTATCTGATAAAAACAAGCAACAAGTTTTGGTAGATAACCTTGTACAAGACGTTAATCTTAATTAATTTATGCAATCAAGAGCAGCATCAAGATACGCTAAATCTTTAATCGAACTTTCTTTGGAAAAAGGAGAGTTAAAGAAAGTATATGCCGACATGAAGTTGATTCAGGCGGTGTGCAAAGACTCTCGCGATTTCATGAATCTATTGCAGAGTCCGGTAGTTAAAGCCGACGCAAAAGAAAAAATTCTTAAAGCGATCTTCGCTGATAAAGTAAGCATTATCACCATCAATTTCTTGATCGTTATTGCGCACAAAAGAAGAGAAGCTATTTTAAAAGATATCGCTACTGCTTTTGTTGATCAGTACTACGAATATAAAAATATTTTAAGAACAGTCATTCGTTCGGTAAGTGGTGTTGGTGAAAGCGTTAAGAAAAGAGTAAGTGAAATAGTAAAGAACACATACAACAGCGAAGTGGAGATTGTTGAAGAACATGACGCTAAGCTGATTGGTGGATTTGTATTGAAAGTGGGCGACAAGCAATTGGATGCCAGCATCAAAACCAAATTAGAGAAACTAAGAAAAAATTTCAGCGACAACCCTTACATAGCAGATTTTTAATTAAACTTTTTATAAAAAAAGAGCAAAATGGCAGAAGTTAAACCAGCAGAAGTATCCGCAATTTTAAGACAACAATTGGCGGGACTCAAATCTCAAGCTGACCTTGACGAGGTAGGAACAGTATTGCAAATCGGTGACGGTATTGCACGTGTTTATGGCCTTAACAATGTGCAAGCCGGAGAATTAGTAGAATTTGAAAATGGATTGCAATCTATAGTATTAAACCTAGAAGAAGACAACGTAGGTTTGGTATTGTTAGGTTCGGCTAAAGGTATAAAAGAAGGCGCTACCGTAAAACGCACCAATAAAATTGCATCTGTAAAAACAGGTGAAGGTATCGTTGGCAGAGTTGTAAATACTTTGGGCGAACCAATCGATGGTAAAGGTCCGATTACAGGCGAATTATTCGAAATGCCATTGGAGAGAAAAGCGCCAGGTGTGATCTACCGTCAGCCAGTTAACGAGCCAATGCAAACAGGCATCAAAGCAATCGACGCGATGATTCCAATTGGTAGAGGTCAACGTGAGTTGATCATTGGTGACCGTCAAACAGGTAAAACTACTGTTGCGATTGATACCATTATCAACCAAAAAGAATTTTTTGAAGCAGGACAACCTGTATTCTGTATATATGTAGCCATCGGACAAAAAGGTTCTACAGTTGCCAATACCTTAAAAACATTAGAAGACGCAGGTGCAATGAGATATACAGTGATTGTTGCAGCTACTGCAGCCGATCCAGCAGCGATGCAATTCTACGCTCCATTTACTGGTGCTGCCATCGGAGAATATTTTCGTGACACAGGTAGACCAGCATTGATTGTATTTGATGACTTATCGAAACAAGCAGTTGCTTACCGTGAGGTATCTTTATTATTAAGAAGACCTCCGGGCCGTGAGGCTTACCCAGGTGATGTATTTTACTTACACTCAAGATTACTGGAAAGAGCTGCAAAAGTGAACGCATCTGATTCTATTGCTGCGAGCATGAATGACCTTCCTGCCTCTTTAAAAGGTATAGTAAAAGGTGGTGGCTCAATGACGGCATTGCCAATTATCGAAACACAAGCGGGTGACGTTTCTGCATATATCCCTACGAACGTAATTTCTATTACCGACGGACAGATATTCTTGGAATCGAACTTGTTCAACGCAGGCGTTCGTCCGGCCATTAACGTTGGTATCTCTGTATCACGTGTAGGTGGTAACGCGCAAATTAAATCGATGAAGAAAATTTCTGGTACATTAAAATTAGACCAAGCTCAATATCGCGAGTTAGAAGCGTTTGCGAAATTTGGTTCTGACTTAGATGCTACTACAAAAGGAGTTATCGACAAAGGCGCACGTAACGTAGAAATTTTGAAGCAAGCGCAAAACTCTCCAATGACAGTAGAAAAACAAGCTGCTATCATCTTCGCGGGAACAAATGGTTTGTTATCGAAAGTACCTATCAACAAAGTGAAAGAATTCGAAGTAGAATACTTAGGTATTTTAGATGCAACTCATAAAGATGTTTTAGCTTCAATCAAAGCAGGTAAACTGACTGATGAAGTAGTGGATACATTGACTACTGTTGCTAAACAATTGGCTGACAAATACGCATAATATAAAAAGAGTTCAAGGTTTAATGTTCAATGTTAGCATTGCACAAAAACCTTGAACCTTGAACCTTGAACTTTGAACATATTATATGGCTAACTTAAAGGAAACAAGAAGCAGAATTACATCGGTAAAATCTACGATGCAGATTACCAGTGCCATGAAAATGGTGTCGGCTGCAAAGTTGAAAAAAGCTCAAGATGCTATTACGCAAATGAGACCTTATGCTGAGAAACTACAAGAGATTTTATCTAACGTTTCATCTGACGTAGAAGAAATTGAAGGTGGAGATTTTTCTAAAGTTCGTACGGTAAAGAGAGTGTTGTTGATTCCCGTAACATCTAACCGTGGATTGTGTGGTGGCTTCAACTCAAACATTTTGAAACTTACCGTTAATTTATTGAAGACTGACTTCGCTGAATTGAATGCACAAGGCAATGTTGAAATATTAGCAATTGGTAAAAAAGCAGCTGAGTATTTTAAAACGCGCGCTACAGTCACCGCTGCACATACCGATATTTTCAATTCATTGAACTTTGATAATGCTGCTGCTATTGCCGAAGAAGTAATGGCTTATTTCGCAGAAGGTAAATACGATGAAGTTCGTTTGATTTACAACAGTTTTAAAAATGCTGCAACACAAATCGTAAACAACGAAATGTTCTTGCCTATTTTACCAAGTGTAAACGCATCTGGAAAAGCAAACAATATCGATTATATTTTCGATCCAAATAAAGAAGAAATCATCATCAATTTAATTCCTAAAGCTTTAAAAACACAGTTGTACAAAGCTTTATTAGATTCGATGGCTGGCGAACATGGCGCACGTATGACGGCAATGCATAAAGCAACCGACAATGCGAAATCTATGGCTCGTGAGCTTACTTTACAATACAATAAGGCTCGTCAGGCTGCCATTACCAATGAGATTTTGGAAATCGTAGGTGGTGCCGAAGCATTGAAAAACTAAGAAAATAGAACACCAAAGAAAAGCCTTGGGTAAAATTTACTCGAGGCTTTTTTATACTTAACCCTCACTCCCGCATTCACTCTTCTTACTAGAAACTCATGTGCGAGGCCGGATTGAGCGGCGTTCCGTTCAACCACAATTCAAAATGCAAATGCGGGCCCGAAGAATCTTCACCCGTATTGCCAATAATAGCTATTACCTCTCCCGCCTTACAAAACTGCCCTTCCTTTTTAAGCATGGCCGAACAATGTTTATACACCGAAATTAAATTGTTTGAATGCTGTAAAACAAGAGTATTACCGGTTTCTGCCGACCAAGTTGACAATATAATTCTACCATTTAAAGTCGCTTTAACCGCTTCGTTTTTTTGCGACACAATATCTACTCCGTAATGTTTTTCCTGATAATTGAAATGCTTTGAAATTAAACCATGCAGCGGAGCATAAAAATAAAAATTCTTAATGGCTTTCATTTGCTCTTCGGCGGGCATTAAAACCGAAATATTAGCAGCATTAACCTCACCCTTTAAAGTGTCATTTTTTGGAATCCACTCCTCTATCAAAGAATCTAAATGCGAGTAATACACGTCTTTACCTTTTAGTTCTTCTTCTAAAGCATCGGTTTTACGGGCGTCATCCAACAATATTTCCTTTTGGTGGTCACTTAAGAAACCTGGCACATATTGCTGCACTGGCGTGTACGCTAAAACAACAAAAGCCAAAGCAAAAATAACTAAGAAAATACCTAAAGAAACTAGAATAATACTTATCAAACGCGACTTAAAAAAGAGCACGGCAGTTCCTGTTTGAGATTCTTCATGAACCAGCAAAACATGCTGTTTCTTAATTATCCCCAGTATTTTCTTACTTTTAACGCTTACCGGTTTTTTCAATTGCTGATTTATTTATCTTCAATAATAGAGAAATTTAAAATATTTTTACTCGTTTTTAGTTTATCCCTCATTGAAAAGTACAAAATTTAATAGTATTCTCTTGATTCTCTTTTTGGCAAGTTGCAGCAAAGAGCACAATTCTCTGTTGAATAAAGGCTACCATTCGCTTACCACCCGCTACAACGTTTTCTTCAATGGCAATGAAAAACTAAAAGAGTCGGAACAAAAGTTATACACCGGCACAGTTGACGACTACCAACAAATCATTTCTGTTTTTCCCGATGGCAACGAAAGCTCCTCAAAAGAAGTGTCTTCGATCCTAGAAATTAGCATTCAAAAAGCATCGAAGGGCATCGACCGCCATAGTATGCGCTTTAAGTTAAAAAACAAAAAAGACGGTAAAACAGAAGAAAGAGAAGTGAACCCCTTTATCGACGATTGTTACCTTCTTCTAGGTAAATCGTATTTCTACAAAAGAGAATTTAACAATGCTGCCAGCACCTTTGAATATATTGCAAAAGAATACGACAAGAAAAAAATAAAGTACGATGCCTTAATTTGGTTGATACGCGCCGATGTTGCCAAAGAAAACTACGAAGATGCAAGAAAAATAATAGATAAACTCGACAACGAAACCGAAATTCCAAAGAAGAAAAAAGGTTATTACCTAGCAGCCAAATCGCAATACTTCATTAAAACCAACGACAATAAAGAAGCTATTGATGCTTTGAATGAAGCGCTTACATTTAAAGCGAAAAAGAAATTAAAAACAAGATGGTTCTACGTATTGGGTCAGCTGCAAAGCAGAGAAGACAATAAAACAGAAGCCATAGCAGCTTACAAGAAAGTAGTGAGTGGTATTTGCACTTACGATATGCAATTTAGCGCAGTAATAGAAATGGCTAAGGCACAAAGTGAAGGCAACAAATCAGATGATTTTGCGCGCTCTCTTCTTAAAATGGCTAAAGAAGAAAAAAACAAAGAGTACCTCGATCAAATTTATTACACCGTGGCTCAAATATATCATCAAAATGGTGATGAAGTTAAAGCCACCGAATATTACCTATTGGCCGCCAATAAAAGTGTAAAAAACAGAAAACAAAAAGCCTTAGCTTTCTTAGCGATAGCCGATATCAACTTTAAAAAATCAGATTATTTAAGTGCCGCTTCATATTACGATAGCTCACTCACTGTAATGCCTGCAGAAGATGCGCTTTATGAGCCTACCGAAATCAAAAAAAACAATCTAAAAGATTTAGTGGTTCAAATTGAAATCATCAACACGCAAGATAGTTTGCTCACTTTGGCTAAAATGCCGGAAGAAGCGCTTTTGAAAAAAATCGACAAAACCATTGCCCGCGTCATAGAAGAGGAAGACCAACGCACAGAACAAGAATTGCTTAGCGCAGATGCCGCAGCGAAACAAAACACCACAGCGCAAAGCGACCAAAGTGGCAAATGGTATTTCTACAATCCGTCGCTGGTTACCGCAGGTAAAGCAAAGTTTGCAGCGCTATGGGGCCAGCGTAAATTGGAAGACAACTGGAGACGAAAAAACAAAAGTAGCGCCGCTTTTGGTTCTGATGAAGAAACTGCCGTTCCTTCCAACGCTGAGGCTACTACCGATGCTAAAAAAACAAGAGAATACTACTTAGAAAACATTCCTAAAAGCGAAGCGGAAATTGCTGCGTCTGAAGAAAAGCTAGGTGCCGCGTATTTCACTTTAGGTACTTTGTACAAAGACAAGATGGAAGACGATAAATCATCTATCTCCACTTTAGAAGAAATGAATAAGAAATTGCCTGGCAAGAACAATGAATTAAAATCATACTATCTGCTTTACCGAATGAATTTATCGGCAGGTAATACCACCAGGGCCAATTACTACAAAAATTTAATTGGAACGAAATACCCATCAAGCGAATACTTGCGACTCATCAACAACCCAAGCGCGGCAAAGGAAGATGAAGCAAAAGAAAAAGCCCTAAGCGCGCAATACGAGCAATTGTTTAACGAATACAAAAAAGGAAATTATGCTTTGGTAAAAGAACAAACCGCAAGCTTAATTAATGAAAATCCGAAGGGAGCCACAACACCTCAACTGGCTTTATTGAATGCCTTTAGTGTTGGTAAAAGCGATGGATCAGTAGCGTTTACCGATGCCTTAACAAAATTAAAGGCCAATTATACTGGCTCTGATGCCGCCGTTTCTGCCGCGAACATTTTAAGTAAAGACGACAAAAAAGCTACTCCTGTTGAAGAAGAAAAACAAGAAGGATTTGAAGTGAAAGAAGAAGCTTTTTATTTTGTACTTATCGCAAACGAAAAAGAGAACAACATTGCTACTTTACAAAAATCTATTTCCGATTTTTCCGATAAATACTATGGCGCAGAAAAACTGCAAATGCAAACTGTAATTTGGAGCGAAATAGAAAAGGTAATAATCATTAAATCATTCATTAGGGGAGATAAAGCCATCGATTTCTACTCCACCATTCCCGAAAAAGTATTTAGTAAATACCCTAAAGCTGGCAATAACTACTTCCCTATTTCTGTAAGCAATTACGCTAAGTTGTTTAAGGATAAAAACATTGAAGAATACAAAAGCTTCTTTGAAAATGCTTATTAAAATGGGCCGCGGGAGTCAGCTGACGGATG
>CAMDPJ010000038.1 GCA_945903925.1 Chryseobacterium gleum | reverse complement strand
AGCTTTCACAAAAAGTTTTGAATTTGTTGCCCTCTAATTTTTCTAAAGTTTTCTTTTCAGATGATGGATCTACTTCTGTAGAAGTGGCCATTAAAATGGGTTTGCAATATTGGTTCAATCAAGGAAAAAAGAAAACAAAAATTATAGCTTTTAAGGGTTCTTACCATGGTGATACTTTTGGTGCTATGGCTGTGGGCGAGAGAAGTGCTTTTACTCAGGCCTTTGATTCGCTAATGTTTGATGTCGATTTTATTCAAGCACCTTTTCCCGGACAAGAAAAACAATCTTTAGAAGAATTGAAGGCGGCTATAAAAGACGACACAGCTCTTTTTATTTTTGAGCCTTTACTTATGGGGACAGCGGGCATGAAAATGTATTCGCCTCTTGCACTTGATGAATTGATTCAATATGCCAAATCGAAAAATGTTATGTGCATTGCCGATGAAGTTTTAACCGGATTTTACCGCACAGGAAAATGTTTTGCCATTGAATATTTAAAAGAAGATGTGGATATCGTTTGCTTGTCGAAAGGCATCACTGGCGGTGTTTTGCCTTTGGGTGTTACGGTGTGCACGCAAACTATTTTCGATGCTTTTGTGAGCGAAGATAAATTCAAAACTTTTTTTCACGGACATTCCTACACCGGCAATGCTATAATATGCGCTGCTGTTTGCGCCAATATTGATTTGTTGCTTCAAGTTGAAGTGAAGAACAAAATCAATGATTTGTCTATTTGGCAAAAAGAATGGAGCGATAAAATGAGTGCTCATCCTGCATTAATTGAAGCTAGAAATATTGGTACCATAACAGCTTTGGAGGTGAAAACGCCAGCAGGAACTTCCTATTTTAATTCTCTTCGCGATAAAATTTACAATCATTTCATAGAACGTAATATCTTACTTCGTCCGCTTGGCAATGTGATTTATATCTTGCCTCCCTATTGCATTACAAAAGACGAATTGGATTACATTTACACCGAAATATCACTTTTTTTAAATCAAGTTCATGAAGAAAATAGGTAATCAAATTTTCTATACAGAAGGAAATAACGAATTGTATGTCGAGATTAAATCGGCTTTCGATAAAAACAAGTTTAACTTGGTGTTGATTTGGTTTATAGCTTGGACTGCCTGCGGAATTGCCGTGGCCTCTCAGTTTTTTTTCGATTACAGCAAAAACGAGAAATTGTTCATGGTAGTGTTTTTAGCTCTGTGGGCTTATTTCGAATTTCATGTGTTAAATGCTTTGCGCTGGAGACGTTCGGGTAAAGAGAGAATTAAAGTGAGCGATAAACAAATTCGTTATGTAAAAGAATTTGGCGGACGAGGAATTGAAAAAGTATACGAAACAGAAAAATGTACTGCCTTAAAATATCAATCGGAGAACGAAGAAGGTTTCTTGAATTCCATCAACCAAAGCTCCTGGATGATAGGTATTCCGGTTTTAGAGTTTACTGCTCACGATAATGTGCGAAGAATTGGTATTCAGCTCAGTAAAAGTGATGCTACACAATTGGCGAAAAAAATAAATTATTTCATTAAATAGCTTTGCAAAAGGCTAAAATCTATATTGTAAGCGTTGACGATTTTCCTTCGCGCGAGGAAGGAAGAAAACTTTTATCGTCACTTCCTGCTTTGTTGCAACACGAAATTGACCGATATAAAACGCCAGGAGATTTTCACAGAAGTTTATTGAGTAAGTTGGTGTTACAAAAAGCTTTGGGTGAAATCGGATTACACCATGAATTCTCTCAGATTCAAAAAAGTGAGTTTGGCAAGTATTTTATCTCAGGCAACATCGATTTTAGTATTTCGCATACCGCCAATAAAGTGATTGTGGCTTTGGCCAAAAATATTAAAATAGGGGTAGATGTGGAGCTAAAAAGCAAAGGTAGTTTGCTCTTGGCCGAGCGCTTTTTTTGCGAGGAAGAAGTGGAGTGGCTTAAAACGCAAAATGATTTGCAAGAGGCTTTCACCTATATATGGACACGTAAAGAGGCATTGGTGAAGGCAGCAGGTACTGGAATAAGAATGCCGTTGAAGTCGTTTAATGTACTTCCTGAAAGCATTGATTTTATTGATGAAAGATGGTTTTTCCAAAGTGATTTACAGAAAAACACCAGTGATGTTTTAACATTGGCTACAAGCGCAAAAACCGACTTTGAAATCCTTGAAATATCTTCTCTTTCAGTTATTTAACGTCTGCCTGGTTAAAGTCCGGTAAAAATTCTTTCTACTTTCCTTAATATTGTTAGTTTTGTAGTTCACTCACATCAAAAAATTATGATTAAAAAATTCGTTTATTCATTAGCCAACGCTTTGTTTTTCTGCGCCATCTTTATAACAGGATGCACAGAAACGGCTGTTTTGTTAGAATCTCCTAAAGGGAAAGATTTTAGTGTTCTATATGAAATGGAAGAAAACATTAAAACCAAAGACGGTGTTCACAGTGTTAACTCGTTTACTTTAACCAATAACGGCAGAGCTTTTTTATTGAAAAATTGGGCTATTTATTTTAATGCTGCCCGCACCATGGTGCCTAACTCTGTAAAAGGAGATGTTAGCATTACCAATATCAATGGTGATTTCTATAAAATTGAACCTGCGGCTAGTTTCGATACTTTACAACCCAATGCCGACTTGCTTTTTTCTTTCGAAACCAACGATTGGATGATTAAAACTGGTGATTTACCAGTTGGTTTTTACATCGTTTTTAAAGATACTTCTGGTGCTGAAATGGCTCCCGAATTATTAGGTGATGTGGTTTATGCTCCATTAACAAAGCCTAGTCAGATTGATCGCGGACCAGAGGATAAATCAATTATTCCAACTCCAGAAAACAGATACGCTGCCAATGCCATTATCTCTGATTTAACGGCTGATCAATATTGCCCGATTATTCCTACTCCATCGTCTTATACTAAAGGAGCAAGTGATTTTGAGATTACTGCGGAGACTAAAATTTTCTATGATAAAGGATTAGAGAATGAAGTGAAGCAGTTGAAGGCTGCTGTCAAAGAATTGATTGGTGCTGAGTTGGCTTCGCAGGAGGGAAAAGGAGAGGGGATTCAGTTGTCTTGTGGAAAAGTAGATGGCGTAAATGAAGCATACACTTTAGGTGTAAGCAATGCAGGGGTATCTATTGTCGGACACGACAATGCGGCCGTGTTTTATGGTATTCAAAGTTTACGAGCATTAATAGATGTTCAATCTTATGTGAAAGCTACTAAAACAGTTAAAGTGCAAGGTGTATCAATTCATGATTATCCTTCAATGGCCTACAGAGGTATGCACTTAGATGTAGTGCGTAACTTCCAAAAGAAAGAAGATGTAATCAATTTATTAAACCTAATGTCTTTCTATAAATTGAATAAATTCCATTTCCATATTGTTGATGATGAAGGTTGGAGATTGGCGATTGATGGTTTGCCTGAGTTGACTGAAGTGGGTTCTAAACGCGGACATACCAAAGACGAAAGCGATATGTTGATGCCAGCTTACGGTTCTGGTCCGTTTGCCGATGCTGCTACAAGCAATGGTAACGGTTTTTATACCAAAGCCGATTTCGTAGAGATTTTGAAATACGCTAAAGAGCGCCATATTGAAGTGATTCCTGAATTGGATTTCCCTGGTCATGCGCGTGCAGCCGTGGTATCTATGAAAGCGCGTTACAATAAATATATTAAGTCGGATGCAGCAAAAGCTAAAGAATATATGTTGCACGATGTGAACGATAAATCTGAGTATTTGTCAGTTCAGTTTTACAAAGACAATGTGGTAAACGTTGGCCAAGAATCGACTTACAAATTCTTAGGAAAAGTGGTGGATGAGGTAGTGAAAATGTACACTGAAGCTGGTTCAACTTTAAACATGGTGCATATTGGTGGCGATGAAATTCCAAAAGGTGTTTGGGAAAAATCTCCAGTGTGTGTTGATTTCATGGCGAAGTCAGATAAATACAAAACAGCTCATGATTTGTTCTACTATTTCGTGGATAGATTCAGTACTATTTTGGCTGAGAAAAAAATTGCAACTGGTGGTTGGGAAGAAATTGGTTTGAGAAAAAAATTGGATGAAAACGAAGAAGAAGTAATGGCACCAAACAAAGATTTCATGGGTAAAGGATTTGTGCCTTATGTTTGGAATACGGTATGGGGTTGGGGTTGCGAAGATAGAGGTTATCAGTTGGCAAATGCTGGATACAAAGTGGTATTGGCAAACGTAAACAACTTGTACTTCGATTTGTCTTACGATAAAGATCCTAACGAACCTGGTTACTACTGGGGTGGATTTGTAAATGAAAGAACCGTTTGGGATTTTGTTCCTTACAACATTTTCTTAACGGCTAAATTAGATAGAATGGGTTACCCAATTGCTCCTAATTTCGATAAAGACAAAGAGAAATTGAATGCTAAATTCAAACAAAATATCTTGGGTATTCAAGGTCAGCTTTGGGCAGAAACGGTTAAAGGTCACGAAGCAATGGAATACATGGCTTTTCCTAAAATTATTTCATTGGCAGAAAGAGCTTGGGCTTCAACTCCAAAATGGGCGAGCATAGCTAAACCAGAAGACAGACAAAAAGCAATGGATATTGAGTACAACAAATTCTCGAACACCTTAGCGAAAAGAGATTTAGTTCGTTTAGAGTATATTTCTAATTCTAAAAAATTGAATTTCCGTTTGCCTCCTCCCGGTGCTAAAGTGGTGAACGATACTTTGCATATGAATACAGAATATCCTGGTTTCACTATGAAATACAGCGTCGACGGTAAAACATGGTTAGAGTATAAAACGCCAACTCCTGTAAAAAGTGGAACTACAGTTTCATTGAAATTGATTGCGGTGAGTGGAAGAGAAAGCAGAGTAACAACAGTTAAATAGTTTGTGTTTTAAGTGCTTAACTTTGAACATTGAACTTTAAACATTGAACTAATTTTATGTTTGGCATTTGTTTATTAAGTCATATTCCGGGTAGAAGAGAGGGCAGCGATAAAAGTGAGATGGTTACCCAATTGCTTTTTGGCGATGCTTATGCGGTTATGGAAGTACAAGAAAAATGGGTGAAAATTAAAACTCATTTTGATGATTACGACTGCTGGATTTCAAAAAATCAACATTTCGAAATTTCTGAAAAAACATACGGGGAGCTTTTGTCGGCTCCCCTTGTGCTTTCCGATGACCTAGTGCAAGTGGTGCAAGAAGGCGCTACTTATTTACCTATTGTAATGGGAAGTTCTTTGCCGCTTTTCAAAAACGGTGAAATTAAAATTGAAAATCGCACTTTCTTGTTCGATGGAAAATCGATTGAACCTGCCGACATCAGCAAAGGAAAAATATTAGAATACGCCTTCATGTATTTAAATGCGCCTTATTTATGGGGAGGTAAATCTCCGTTTGGGATCGATTGTTCGGGCTTCACACAAATGGTGTATAAACTTTGCGGCTACAATTTGCCGCGCGATGCTTATCAGCAATTTGAATTGGGTACTTCTCATTCTTTTGTGGAAGAGGCAGAAGCTGGTGATTTGGCTTTTTTCGATAACGAAGCAGGTAAAATTGTGCATGTAGGAATTGTGGTAGAACCAGGTAAAATCATACATGCATCGGGCAAAGTAAGAATAGATAATTTAGATCATCAAGGTGTCTTCAATAAAGAGTTGAATCAGTACACCCACCGATTGAGAATCATTAAAAATTTATTTTAGTATGCTAAAGGCAGAACGTTTAGATTATCAAAAAAACCAAGGTTTAGATTTGAGTAATCTACTTAAAAATCCCTTTGAACAATTTCGATTATGGTTTGGTTTTGCAGTGGAAGTAGATGCTTTTCATGCTAACGCAATGGTGCTTTCTACAGTAAGAAAGAATAAGCCAAGTTCGCGTGTGGTATTGTTGAAAGAGATGGATGAAAAAGGCTTTATTTTCTTCACTAACTATACGAGTGCTAAATCGAAAGAGATAGATGACAATAAAAATGCAGCACTTTTATTTTTCTGGAAAGAATTAGAAAGACAAATTAGAGTAGAAGGTGTGTTGGAAAAAGTATCAGAAGAAAACTCCAACGAGTATTTTAAAACCCGTCCGAGAGACAGTCAAATAGGCGCATGGGCATCACCACAAAGTACAACCATCACTCGTACCGAATTGGAAAAAAGAGTAGAAGAATTTACAACGAAATTTGAAGGACAAGAAGTTCCTCGTCCCTATTTTTGGGGCGGATTTAGATTGATTCCAAACCGTTTTGAATTTTGGCAAGGCAGAGCAGGAAGATTGCACGATAGATTTGTGTATGAAGAGCAAAATGGTGTTTGGGTGATTGGGCAGATAGCTCCTTAAGAACATTTTTTTTACTCAGTTCGTCATTGCGAGGTACCCCGAAGCAAACTCATTGTGTTTTAATTAGTGTTTCTTGATAAGGTTGCTTCGGAGTACCTCGCAATGACGCACTGGGGTATGATGAGTTTGGTTTTAAATCACTAAAACTTCTCAGGAATATTACCCGTCAATTTCAATTTGTTGTAAGTTGGCGTAAACTGAATTGAATCAATTAGCGAAGTGTCATTCGCGAAAACCATAAGTATCATTCTGATGCATACATGCATTGAGTTTTGTCAAGGAATAGCAGAATGCTACACGACAGATTTGTGTATGAGAATAGAAATGGAGTGTGGGAGATTGTGCAGGTAGCGCCATGATTTTTTGTACTCAGTTCGTCATTGCGAGGTACTCCGAAGCAACCTCATTGTATTTTATATTAGTATTTCTTGATAAGGTTGCTTCGGAGTACCTCGCAATGACGCACTGGGGAATGATGAATTTGATCCGAAATCACTAAAATTTATCTGGAATATTCCCCGTCAAATGCAATTTATTGTAAGTCGGTGTAAACTGAATTGAATCAATCAGCGAAGTGTCATTCGCAAAAACCATCAATATATATTTCTTTCCGCTGGAGTAATCGAATTTAGTGCTATCGTTAAATTCCACATCTATATAATAAGGAGTATTCCGGTCTTTTTGAACGTGATTGCCTACCCAGCATTTTATTTTAGATGAGGTTTCACTTAGTGTTGCATTGAATGGAGAGTAATTCGCATCAGTGTAATGAATGGTTTCTAAGTTTCCGGTTGCAGCATATTTATCGGAATAGTAGGCTATGTTCACATCAAATTTATTAGGCACTTCTAGTAAATACCACACTTTGTAAATGTCGCTTCCTTTGTCTTTGTCGCACGACCAATGGATGCACAAAACGAAAACACAAGCAAGGGATAATTTGATGAATTTGTAAATATTTCGATTTTGTTTTTGCATTTTTTGGTAACGGTATTCTTTGTTTTTTATTCTATTGGTTTTTCGTAGGGCTCCCATTGCGGGTGCCCAACTCATTGTTTATTGGGCACCCGCAAGGGGAGCCCCTACATCTATTTCTTCAATCTTCTATCCATCTCCCTCTGCGCATCTTTCGATTTCAAATCTTCTCTTTTATCATACAATTTCTTTCCTTGTGCTAGTGCAATTTCCAACTTCGCCAATCCTTTGTCGTTAATAAACATTCTAAGTACAATTATAGAAAATCCTTTCTCTTTTACTTTCTTAAAAAGCTTATCCAATTCTCTTCGTTGCAACAATAATTTTCTATCTCTTTTTTCTTCGTGGTTATAAATACCTCCATTTTTGTAATGCGCAATGTGCATGTTGCGCACGTACAATTCATCTTCAATAAAAGTGCAATACGATTCGGTAACCGATGCTTTACTATCGCGAATTGATTTTATTTCGGTACCTGTAATTTGAATGCCCGCAATAAATTTATCAAGGACTTCGAACTCGAAAAAGGCGCGCTTATTTTTTATATTGACTATCTCCGACATGTGATTTTAAAGGTACAATTTTATCCTTAATGAGTTTGTAAATAAACACCACTAAAAACTGTACACCCAACATGGTCGCCATGGCGGCAGAAGTTGCTCCGTTTACCCAGCCAGCCAAATAGTATCCGCTTATTGATGCGATAACACCAAAAAGCACAGCCCATAAAATCATAGGCACTATTTTATCGCTAATCAAATACGCCGTTGCAGCGGGAGTGATTAAAAAGCCAACCACCAAAATAGCACCAACAGAATTGAAAGATAAAACTGTGGAAATAGAAACCGCACCCATTAAAACATAATGCCACGCCATTACTGATATGCCGATGGTGGCAGCGTAAGCTGGGTCGAAGGTGGTGAGAAATAATCCTCTAAATCCAACGATGACCATCGTTATTACAACAAGCAAAAGAATGGATAAACGTAAAATGGTTTCGGGTATCAGCATGCCGAAAATATTTGTTCCACTTTCAAAAGCTACGTGATCTAACTCTCCATACAAAACACAATCTTGGTCTAAATCAACATCACGCGTGTACAAGGAAATCAAAATAATGCCAACGGCGAAGAGCGAAGTAAACACCACGCCTATGGCAGCATCTTGTTGTACATTTCCTTTTTTATTGAAGAACTCAATGAGGAAAGTGGTGATTAATCCGAAGGCAGCAGCTCCCAGCAATAAATACCATGAGCCCATTTTTCCGCCTAACATAAAAGCGATCACAATACCTGGCAAAACAGCGTGAGAAATAGCATCACCCACCATGGCCATTTTTCTTAGTACCAAGAAACAACCAATGATGCTGCTTACTAAAGCAACTAAAATGGCGGTTATGATGATAGAAATTTCCATGTTGTATTAATAAGGTATTTTTTTGTTGTGTGGATCTTCTTGCGGAAAATCTAATAATGCTTCTAATCTTTTTTCCAATTCGGGGGTGATGATATGTTCAATGGTTTCGGCATCTTCGTGCACGTGATCATTGGCAACGCGCATATATTTGGTTAAATATATTTCCCACAAACGGTGAATCTTGGTGATGCGCGCTCCTGCATTTTTTCCTTCAGTGGTAAGTACAAAAGTATCGTTGATGCGGTGCACCAGATTGTTGTTACGCAGATGGCGTAATCCTTTTAATAAATGACTACGCTTAAATTTTCTGGCAATAATTAATTCTTCCACAGTTCTGTTTTTAAAGAAATCGCCATCTTGTTCGCCCAGTTTATAAAATGCTTTTACGATGTTGTCTTCTAACATTTTTCGTGTGTTTTTTTGCTGGAGAAGCCTTTGTGCTAATATTCCTTTTTTTGGCGAAAGAATAATGGACAATACGGCAATGATGGAGAACACCAAAACAATGCACGGACCAGTTGGCACGTTCTTCACCGAGTAAGAAATGAATACACCAATTATTCCAGATACTGCTCCAATGCCAGAAGCGATAATGAGCATTTTTTTTAGGTTGTCTGTCCAGTAGCGCGCTGTTGTTGCAGGTGTAATCAACATGGCGGCCATTAGCACAACACCTACTGTTTGAATACCTATAGCCACTGCCATTACTGTTAATATTGATAATAAAAATTCGTAAAATTTAATGTTTAATCCGATTGTTTTTGCAAAATGCAAATCGAAAGAAACCAATACCAATTGCCTATAAAAAACGATCACCACAACGAGAACAAAAATGGCTACTCCACCAAAAGAATATAAATCGGAAAGAGTGATGGCGGCAGCTTTACCAAAAAGAAAATCGCTCAATCCGGCTTGATTGGGATTGCCCGAATTTTGAATGATGGTGAGTAACAAAACACCCACAGCGAAAAAAACAGAAAGGTTTAATCCGATGGCTGTATCTGCTTTAATTTTAGAGTGACGCGTAATTAAATCGATAAAATAAATCGACAACCAACCGGTGAGCATTGCGCCCAATAAAAGAAACAACGGGTCTTTGGTTCCCGAAATCATAAAGCCAATACAAACGCCTGGAAGAATAGAGTGTGAGACACTATCCACCACCAGTGCTCTTTTGCGCAACAAGGCAAAACAACCAATTACCGATGAGGCAACACTTAATAATATAGTGCCCAAAACAACGTAGCGCACGCTACTTTCTTTGAGTAAAATAAAATCGATTATGTTTTGTGTGGCTGACATTAATTCATTTTTTATAAATACATACTTCGGTAGGGGCGTATTGAATACGCCCGCAACAAACATTCATCGGGCGTATTCAATACGCCCCTACGTGAAGTGCTATCTTTTATACTCATTACTCTCTAATTGGAAATTGTTTTTCTTTAATCAACTCTCCGATTTTGGTGAGTAGTGTTAATTTTCCTCCGTAAGTTTCTTGCAATAATTCGGTGGTGAAAACATCTTTAACCGCACCCGAAGCCACCAAGCGCGTATTGATTAAAAGCACCCAATCGAAATAATCGATGGCCGATTGTAAGTCATGATGCACCACAATAATTGTTTTTCCTTCTTTTTTCATGGAAAGAAAAAGATCGATGATGGATTTTTCTGTGGACGCATCAACACCAGCGAAAGGTTCATCCATGAGATATAAATCGGCTTGTTGAGCCAATGCTCGCGATAAAAAAGCGCGCTGTTGCTGTCCACCCGATAATTGTGAAATCTGACGGTTTGCATAATCCATCATGTTGACACGCTTCAAACTCTCAGCAGCAATTTCTTTGTCCTCTTTTGAGAATCTTCCAAATATATTTTTCGCATTGTATCTTCCCATCAACGCAACGTCCATCACACTTGCAGGGAAATCCCAATCTACCGATTCGCGCTGTGGTACATAAGATATTTTGTGGCGCACTTTATCCAAATCATCGTTGAACAATTTGATATAGCCTGATGCAGAAGGAACCAATTCCATTAATGATTTAAGTAGAGTAGATTTACCAGCGCCATTCGGACCGATAATTCCTATCATTTGTCCGGATGGAAGCGTGAAATCAACATTCCACAAAACAGGTTTGTTATTGTAGCTCACCGTTAAATCGTGAACCTCTACTATCGGATTGTCAACATGTGTTATCATTATTTTAATCCTTTAACTATGGTGTTTACGTTATGTTGTAGCATTCCAATGTATGTGCCTTTGGCAGTGCCAGCAGCGCCCATCGCATCAGAAAAAAGTTCGCCGCCTTTCTTTACAATATGACCTTTTGTAGCACAATCTTCTATGATCGCATTTATCGATTTTGGCGAAACAGATGACTCCACAAAAACAGCTTTTATCTTTTGATTGCAAATGAAATTCACCAAATTAATTCTGTCGTTTACGCCATAATCAGATGCGGTAGAAATACCTTGTAAGCCTTTTACTCTAATTTTGTAGGCTTTTCCGAAATAACCAAAGGCATCATGAGCAGTAATGAGTACGCGAGTGTTTTCCGGAATGGCAGAAAGTTCTGTTTCTGCCCACTCATCAAAGGTTTTTAGTTTCGCGATATAAGCATCTGCATTCTTTTGAAAAAGCTGTGCGTGCTGTGGATATTGTTTTTGCAATTCATGTTTGATATAGGCCACAACGCCTATCCAAATTTTAACATCAAACCAAATATGAGGGTCGTGAGCGCCAACAAATCCTGAGCTTTTAATGAGTTTAGTTTCTGGTATTCCATGCGCAATAGCAAACACTTTTTTAGTTTTAGACAAATCTTCTAAAGTTTCACTCATTCTTCCTTCCAAGTGCACTCCGTTGTAAAAAACAATATCGGCTTCCATTAGTTTTTTGGTGTCGCTTTGTTTGGTTTTGTAGAGGTGAGGGTCAACACCCGGACCCATCAAAGCCTCTACTTCAAACAAGGTATCGGTGATGTTTTTTACCGCATCGGCAATCATGCCTGTGGTGGTAACGATGTATGGTTTTGTTCTTTTAGTTTCTTGTTCGCTGCAAGAAAAAAGAAGCAGCATTGCTGCGAAAAGGAGCAGACTATTTTTTATTTTTCTCATGACTAACACTTAAATTTTTACATACTAAACTAGATAACATTATTTCGTTTTCGTTGTTCACTTTTACCAAAACCGATTCGTCGAATTCGAATTTGTTCACTACTTCTAACTTGGCGCCCAACAATAATTTTATGCTTTCTAAATACTTTAAAAATTCTTTTGAATCTTCGCGCACACCAATCAGCACCGAAGTATCGCCAATTTTTAAATCGCGAAGGGCCACTTCTTTTATTTTATGAAAATTTCCATTTTTATCTGGAATAGGATCGCCGTGAGGATCAACCTTAGGAAAACCTAAAAACTTATCTAAACTATCTACCAATTTAACCGAAGTGATATGTTCCAATTGTTCGGCTACTTCGTGAATTTCATCCCAAGTGAAATCTAATTTTTCACACAAAAACACTTCCCATAATCGATGTTTTCGAATTACTTTAACGGCTACATCATTCCCTTTTTTTTGCAAAGTTACGCCTTGATATTTCACGTAATTGATACACCCTTTTTCCGATAATTTTTTCAGCATGTCTGTTACCGATGATGCTTTTGTTTCCATTCTTTCGGCAATGGCAGAGGTGAGCACTCCTTCTGGATACTGAGCGCTCAGCATGTAAATGGTTTTTAAATAATCTTCTTCGGTCGACGAGTTCATGTGGTATTGTTTTAACCAAATATACAAAACTAGTTAGATGGATGCAAATAAAAATTTAGGGTAGTCTAAATTTAGGAGGTGAGCCAAAAAAAATCCACACAGAGGAGACTAGAAGAAACTTTAATATATCATGTATGGAGCTGCCGCGAAATTCGGTAATCCTAAACAAGTTAGGCACGCCCTGTGCTCGCATGAGCTTATCTCCAAATGCAATTAGTGTAAGTTTCTCGAGCATGTCTGTGTGGACAGTCTTAAATATCTTGTGTTCAAAGAACCTGGAACTAATTTACTTCTTTTAACAAGAAAGAGAAAGCTTTTTAAAGGTTTTTTTTCAATTTTACTTTGGACACATATTTGCTTAACTTTAAGGCAGATTTCAAATACATTTTATATGAGAACATTGTTTTTATCATTATGTGCATTTTTCACAGTTGGTTCACTTACGGCGCAACAGCAAGATGTAACCAATATCAATTTCCAAATCAAACATTACAAAGATTCGGTTATTTACATCATCCACAATTTTGGTAACGCTAAAACGCATTACGTTTTAGATACAGTAAAAATGAAAGATGGAAAAGGAAGCGTCAATCATAAGAAAAGAATTGAGTCGGGAATTTATTCCATCCTTACTCAAGACAAAAAAGGATATACCGAATTTGTGATTCACAATGAAAACGGATTTACCTTAATGACCGATACAGTTGATTTGGGTAAAAACATTAAAGTGAAAGGTTCGGTAGAGAATACTCTATATATAGAACATAGTTTGTTTATGGAG
>CAMDPJ010000037.1 GCA_945903925.1 Chryseobacterium gleum | reverse complement strand
ATCTTTCCATTTGGTTGAATTGCGGTTGATAATACGGTGTTATTGATCGATGTTCCTGTGTTTTTGTTAAATGTATTGTCAATTGTGCCATCTAAATTAAAACGAACAATTCCAATGTACTCGTATGTATTATATCCACCATTGAGAATTATTTTTCCATTAGAATCGCTCAAAATATTAATCATGGTTGAGCTTAATAAATCAGATTGGTATACTTGGTTTAATGTCCCATCTGCATTTAGTGTAATTAATCCCTTGACATTTTGGTTGTTATATTTTGAAATGTTTCCCCATACTATTATTTTGCCGTCACTTAGTAATTTAAGGTCATAAATAGTTCCATCGGTGCCAGATCCACTAATAAAACTGTTGTCGAAAGTTCCGTCTGAGTTTAGTCTAACAATTCTATTTTTATTTGTATTATTAAATGAAGTGAATGCACCCGCAACTAAGATTTTTAAATCATTTTGAACGGAGATTGCATTAATTTTTGAACCAGCGGCAAACATGACAGGGAAAGAACTGTCTTCAGATCCATCTGAATTGTACCGTTTTATATAATTATAATCGGAAATCGTTGTTCCTACAACTATCAATTTTCCATCTGGCTGCAAGGTCACTTTTAGTATTCCATTGTTATCAATGCTATTAAAAGTGTTGTCTAAAGTACCATCGCTATTTAATCTAAATAATCTAGATACCGTTGTTCCGTTAAATTTTGTGGTATAACCGCCAAAGATTATCTTGCCGTCGGGTTGAATTGCTGAACAATAAATGGAATTGTTTGACCCCAAACCAAGTTTAAAATTATTATCAATTGTTCCGTCTATATTCAATCTTAAAATTTTTCTAGCCTTTACTCCTCCATAACTTAAGAAGTCACCAGCAATAATTATTTTTCCATCTGATTGAATATTAATTGTATTGATAGTAGAGACTTCGGAAGATTTAAAAGAACCATCTATTGAGCCATCAGTATTAAGTCTGCTAATGACATTATAATATCCACTTTGACGCCCATAAACAACAATCTTATCATCTGCTTGCAAGGCAGATAATTTTATTTTATTGTCATTGAAGCCATAACCAACATCTGTTGGATTAAATGTTAAGTCTAATGAACCAGATTGGCAAAATACAGATTGACTGACAAGAAAGCAAAATATTGCAATCAGACTTTCAAGTAAAAATGATTTTTTGAGCATTGAATGAAAATTAATTCTATTTCATTAGCTAAAGTACCAAAATTTTGTAGACGATAAAATTCTTTAGTTAATGAGAGATAACCTTTAATTAAATAAGAAAATTGTGGGATATTACATTGAGAAATTGAAGATAAAGAAGCAGTTTTTAATATTCAAACCATTTGTTTTTTCAAAATGGGTGATCTGTAGAGATAATTTCCCAAATAATGATGTCATTTACTTTATCATATTGTTCGATTCAAGCTGCATACAAAAGTTCTTTTGATTGCTCTATACTTTTGATGAAATAGGGATTTGAAAGAGAATTCTCGGTAAGCAAATCAATGTCTCTTTTAAATAACTCGCGTAATTTATATTGTAAGGCGAAATAATTGTTGGTGTATTCTTCAACGCTTATTTCTTTGAAAGCAATCAACAAGTCGATATCACTATTTTCGTTAAAAAACCCTTCATTTCCTGCTGAGCCAAAAAGATACATTGACTTTACCGAATACATTTGGCAAAGTTGAGTGATGTCTTGAAGTTTATCTGAAACGAGCTTATTCATTTGTTTCAAAGATAGTTGTTACAATTTAAAAATCAATGTCAATTTTACCTACAATAATACGAGATTAATTTTTATTTTAGCCCCGCATAAAAAATAATCTATGAGAGTATTACAATTCAGAGAAGCACTTCGCGAAGCCTTAAACGAGGAAATGAGAGCAGATGAAACTGTTTTCTTGATGGGCGAGGAAGTAGCCGAATACAACGGTGCTTATAAGGTGAGTCAGGGAATGTTAGAAGAATTTGGTGAAAAACGCGTTATCGATACTCCTATTGCCGAGCTTGGTTTTGCTGGTATTGGTGTTGGCGCGGCGATGAACGGCTTGCGTCCAGTAATCGAGTTCATGACTTTTAACTTTTCATTGGTAGCTATCGACCAGGTAATAAATAGTGCAGCTAAATTATATTCTATGTCGGGCGGACAATTCAACTGTCCGATTGTATTTAGAGGTCCAACGGCTTCAGCCGGACAACTTGGCGCACAGCACTCACAAGCTTTCGAGAATTGGTTCGCCAATACTCCAGGTTTGAAAGTGATTGTGCCTTCTACACCTTATGATGCAAAAGGATTGTTGAAATCGGCTATTCGCGATAACGACCCTGTTATCTTTATGGAATCGGAACAAATGTATGGCGACAAAGGTGAAGTGCCTGAAGGCGAGTACATCATTCCACTTGGTGTTGCCGATATTAAAAGAAAAGGTACAGATGTTACTATCGTTACTTTTGGTAAAATAGTTCACGTGGTGTTGGCTGCTTGTGTAGAGTTGGAAAAAGAAAATATCAGTGTTGAGGTGATCGACTTAAGAACTGTTCGCCCGATTGATTACGATGCTATCTTCGAATCGGTTAAAAAAACAAATCGCTTGGTAGTAGTTGAAGAGGCTTGGCCTTTAGCTTCTATCTCTGGTGAGATTACTTATAAAGTACAAAAAGAAGCTTTCGATTATTTGGATGCTCCAGTAGCTAGAGTAACGTCAAGAGATGTTCCTCTTCCTTACGCACCAAACCTTATTAATGAGGCTTTGCCAAACATTGAACGTATTGTTGCTGCTGTAAAAGGAGTGTTATACAAGTAAATTTTCTTGTGGATTTGCGAAAATGCATTAAATATTTACCTTTGCCGACCAATATAAAAACGATTAATTACTAATTAAGATTATGGGACAAATGATGATTTACGTGCCAATAGTAATGGCATTAATAGGATTAGCTTTCATGGCTATCAAAAGATCTTGGGTTTTAAAGCAAGATGCAGGTGATGGTAAAATGAAAGAAATTTCAGATTATATTTATGAAGGAGCTTTGGCTTTCTTGAAAGCTGAGTACAGATTGTTGGCAATCTTCGTTGTTATTGCGAGTGTTGTGTTGGCAGCGATTTCTCAAATTGTGGAGACTTCTTCTATATTAATAGTAGTAGCATTTATTTTCGGAGCTTTCTTTTCAGCTTTAGCTGGAAACATGGGGATGAAAATTGCCACTAAAACAAACGTTAGAACCACACAAGCTGCTCGTACTAGCTTACCACAAGCATTGAAAGTTTCTTTCGGTGGTGGTACTGTAATGGGCTTAGGTGTTGCTGGTTTAGCAGTATTGGGTTTAACAGCTTTCTTTATTATTTTCTACCAACATTTTATGGGTGGTGTTTGGACTAACGGTGGCGACATGACTGTGGTTTTGGAAACATTGGCTGGTTTCTCTTTAGGTGCTGAATCAATTGCTTTGTTCGCTCGTGTAGGTGGTGGTATTTATACTAAAGCTGCCGACGTTGGTGCTGACTTAGTAGGTAAAGTAGAAGCTGGTATCCCTGAGGATGATCCTAGAAATCCTGCTACTATTGCCGATAACGTAGGTGATAACGTAGGTGACGTTGCTGGTATGGGTGCCGATTTATTTGGTTCTTATGTAGCTACAGTTTTAGCTGCTATGGTTTTAGGTAACTATGTTATTAAAGATATGGGCGGTGCAATTGCTGATGCATTTGGTGGTATCGGTCCGATTTTATTGCCAATGGCCATTGCTGGTTTTGGTATCTTGTTTTCTATCGTTGGTACTTTGGTTGTTAAAATTAAAGACAACAACGCAAAAGAAAAACAAGTTCAAGGTGCTTTAAATATGGGGAACTGGATATCTATCGCTTTAACTGCGGTTGCTTGTTTCTTCTTAGTACAATATATGTTGCCTGAAACAATGAACATGACTTTCTTCGGCGAAGGGTTAAAAGAAATTTCTTCAATGCGTGTTTTCTACGCAACGATTGTTGGATTGGTAGTAGGTGGTGTTATTTCATCAGTTACTGAATACTACACTGGATTGGGTACAAAACCAGTTTTAGCTATCGTTCAAAAATCATCAACAGGAGCAGGAACAAACGTGATTGCTGGTTTAGCAACAGGTATGATTTCTACTTTCCCTACAGTATTGATTTTCGCAGGTGCTATCTGGGCGTCTTACGCTTTGGCTGGTTTCTACGGTGTGGCTTTGGCTGCGTCTGCAATGATGGCTACAACAGCTATGCAGTTGGCAATTGATGCTTTCGGACCAATCTCTGACAACGCTGGTGGTATCGCTGAAATGAGCGAATTGCCTAAAGAAGTTCGTCAACGTACAGATATTTTAGATTCAGTGGGTAACACAACAGCTGCAACAGGAAAAGGTTTTGCGATCGCTTCTGCTGCATTGACTTCATTGGCATTGTTTGCTGCTTATGTGACTTTCACAGGTATCGATGGTATCAACATCTTCAAAGCTCCGGTTTTAGCGATGTTGTTCGTAGGAGGTATGATTCCGGTAGTTTTCTCTGCTTTGGCAATGAACTCTGTAGGTAAAGCTGCAATGGACATGGTGTACGAAGTACGTCGTCAGTTCAAAGAAATTCCAGGTATCATGGAAGGTACAGGAAAACCTGAATACGGTAAATGTGTGGAGATTTCTACTAAAGCTGCATTGCGTGAAATGATGTTGCCTGGTATCTTAACGATAGGTTTCCCAATCGCAATAGTATTGTTAGGTAAATTGGTTTACGGAGAAAACAACCAATTGATTGCTGAAATGTTAGGTGGTTATATGGCTGGTGTTACTGTATCTGGTGTTCTTTGGGCAGTGTTCCAAAACAACGCAGGTGGTGCATGGGACAACGCTAAAAAATCTTTCGAAGCTGGTGTTATGATTAATGGTGAAATGACTTACAAAGGTTCTGATGCCCACAAAGCAGCAGTAACTGGAGATACAGTAGGTGATCCATTTAAAGATACTTCTGGTCCATCAATGAACATCTTAATTAAATTAACTTGTTTGATTGGTTTGGTTATCGCTCCGATATTAGGTTCTGGTCATGCTGCTGGTGGCGCTGAAGCTGCTTGCTGCGATAAAGCTAAAACTGAAAAATGCTGCGCTAAAGATGCAGCTGCTTGTCATGCTGATTCTACTAAAGCTTGTTGCGATAAAAAAGCGGAAGAGTGTCATGCAGGTGCTGCTGAGAAAAAATCTTGTTGCAAAGGAGAAGTTAAATCTTCTTACACAGATTCTACTGGTCACGGACATTAATCGAATTGGAATATAAGAAAAGGCTTTCGTTGAAAAACGAAAGCCTTTTTTGTTTAAATCCAGTTCGTCATTGCGAGGTACCCCGAAGCAACCTCATTGTGTTTTAATTAGTGTTTGAATGATAAGTTTGCGTCGGGGTACCTCGCAATGACGAACTAGGTTTTAGAAGACAATACTACTTCTTCCTCTCTGGATTCTGCTTCACAAAAGCATCCCAACCTTTATAACTCTTGCCGGTGCTTTGCTTACCTCCTTGAAAATGATGGCACAATGCTGTCGCCAATCCATCGGTAGCATCGGTAGATGCAGGTAAGTCTTTGGTATTTAATACAGTCTGTAGCATTTTAGCGACTTGTTCTTTAGAAGCATTTCCGCTGCCTGTAATCGACATTTTTACTTTCTTGGGTGCGTATTCGGTAAAAGGAATATCGCGCGATAAGGCGGCAGCAATGGCCACTCCTTGCGCTCTTCCGAGTTTGAGCATCGATTGCACATTCTCGCCGAAGAACTGTGCTTCAATGGCCAAATGATCGGGATGATGCTTGTCGATTAACTCAATCATTGAATCGAAAACTTGTTTCAATTTCAATTCGTGGGTCTTTAAAGCGCTCATTTTTACAGCACCTACATCGAGTAAAGAAATCTTAGTTCCTTCGATTTTTATAATGCCATAACCCATCACTGTTGTTCCAGGGTCGATACCTAATATGATGCTCTCTTTTGCCAAATTCAATAACTTAAAGTAATCTTGCAGCTTGGATAAAAGTAAAAAAATAAAGTACGTAAGTCGCGCAATTAAATTTTTGATTGTGCTTTTGTCGTTTGCTTTTATCTATCATCAAATAGTGGGAGAGTGGGAAGACAAGAATATTAGCGACTTAAATCCATCTAAATATTTTGAGCAATCAACAGGATTGTTCTTCATTATTTTAACCCTTGTTTTCTTCAATTGGGGTTTCGAAGCCTTGAAGTGGAAATTCTTGGTTTCTAAAGTAGAGAAGGTAAGTTTTTGGCAGAGCTATAAAGGCGTTTTGTCGGGAGTAACTATTTCTATTTTTGCTCCCCTCAAAACTGGCGAATACATAGGTAGATGCCTGCATTTACAACCTGATAACAGAATTGGTGGAAGCGTACTGTCAGTTTATGGAAGTATGATACAATTGTTCATCACCATTTTGTGCGGAAGTTTGGGTTTGATGTATTTTTCTAGTGAGATATTTCAATCGGATTTTATTTGGAAAGTGCTGCTCAATATAGCTTTGGTGTTGAGTGTTGTCATCATGTTTTTGGCATTAATTAAGCCGACTTGGGTTTTGTTTTTGGTGAAAAAAACGCCGCTTCCTGAGAAGTGGAAAAACTATTTTAATGTATTGGCCGATTTCAATTTACCACAATTGCTCACGCAAGGCATGTTGGTTTCTTTGTTACGCTATTCAGTTTTTTCTCTTCAATTTTATTGGGCCTTGCAAATTTTTAAAGTGCAGCTTCCTTTTTGGGAAGGAATGGCGATTGTGTCGGTGACTTTTCTCGGACTCTCTTTTCTCTCTCTTTCGGCTCTAATGGAATTGGGTTTTACGAGAACACTTATTTGCTGGAATTTAACCACGGCTTTTTTAGCCGCGCAAAATATTGAGCACGATAATTTAACCACCGAAATATGGTTGGCTTCTACTTTAATTTGGTTGATTAACTTAGCGCTGCCAGCCATCATTGGCGCGATATTCATGTACGGCGTAAAAATATTTAAAGAAGAATGACACCTTTTTTTGCCATTATATTTATTTGGGCTTTTGCCTATGTTGCTGCGCTGCTTTTATACTGGCAAGGATGGAGCAAGGGAAGAGCGAGAGTGAGAGTGGGATTGGGAAAGAGTGAGAGTGGTGTTACTATTGTTGTGCCGTTTAGAAATGAGGCGCAAAATTTACCAGCCTGTATTGCTTCCTTAAAGACACTCGATTATCCAAAAGATTTATTCGAAATCATATTTGTAGACGATCACAGCACCGATGCCTCTGCGGAATCTGCGCGATCTGCGGGAGAAATTTTATTGGAGTTAGATGACAAAGAATTTGGAAAAAAAGCGGCGCTCACCAAAGCAATATCCTCTGCGAAATTCTCTACTATTTTAACCCTCGATGCCGATAGCGTGGTAAACGCACAATGGTTAAATACAATGATGAAAACCATGCAAACTGGCAATTATTTAGCAGTTGGCGGACTGGTGGTTTACAAAAAAGAAGAAGGTTTTTTAAACGCATTTTTAAATGTAGAAATGTGTTCATTAATGGGTATGACCGCCGGAGGAATTAACAACAAAAAACCATTGTTGGCCAATGGAACCAATTTGATGTTTAGCAAAGAAGCTTTTTTAGAAGTGAAGGGCTATGAAGGCGATGTCTATGCTTCGGGCGACGATGTTTTTTTGGTACAAAAAATTGCTAAAAAATTTGGTGCCAACAGAATAGGATTCAACAACGAAGAAGAATCGATAGTAGCCACACAAGGTGTAACAAGTTTAAGAGCTTTATTTCACCAAAGAGCACGTTGGACGGGTAAATCAAAAGCTTATTCTTTTTCAGGAAAGTTCACAACGATCTTGTTGGGTAGCTTTAATATTTTAATGGCCTTGCTGATTATTTTGGCTGTTTTTCAGCCACACATGATTCCTTTTGTTTTTGCCATGTTCTTTTTGAAGTTGGCGGTCGATACCATTTTAACCTTGCCGGTTTTGCTTAGAACGAATCAGATTTATTTAATGAAATACTTAATTCTTGTGGCTTTGCTTTATCCTTTTTATATTTTGGGTGCAGCGCTTTTATCGATGTTTGTAAAGCCCGTTTGGAAGGGGAGGAACGTTTAGATTTTTTTCGTATTTTCGTGCAAATTCAAAAATTTATGGCAGATACTTCAGATTTTAAAAATGGCATGTGTATCCAGTTCAACGGGAAACTAATGCAAATTGTAGAGTTTCAACACGTGAAACCGGGTAAAGGTCCGGCTTTCGTTCGTACCAAATTAAGAAACCTAGAAAACGGCAGGATTATAGACAACACTTTCACATCGGGCGTGAAAATCGATATCGTAAGAATTGAAAGACGTCCGTATCAATTTTTGTACAAAGACGATATGGGCTATAACATCATGCACACACAGTCTTTCGAGCAAGTGGTTATCCCTGAATCGTTAATTGATCATCCAAAATATTTGAGAGAAGGAATGGAGATGGAGGCTACAGTTCACGCTGAAACAGAAGAGTTTTTATCAGCTGAAGTTCCAGTTTATATTGAAGCTGAAATTACCTACACAGAGCCAGGTATCAGAGGAAATACAGCAACCAACACATTGAAACCAGCTACTATCGATACAGGTGCTGAAATTCGTGTTCCGTTGTTCATCAACACTGGAGATAAAATTAAAGTAAACACTGGTACAGGAGAATACAGTGAGAGAATGTAGTCGGTCATGAAGTTTTCTTTACCCATAACATTAAGCGAAGTCGCCGATTTACTTTCTATAAAGTTTATCGGCGATTCTGCGTTATTGGTGAAGGGAATCAACGAAATACATCAGGTAGAAGAGGGCGATATTTGTTTTGTAGATCATCCTAAGTATTACGACAAATGCCTTAATTCGGCTGCTACAGTAATCATCATCAACAAAGAAGTTGCTTGTCCGCAAGGTAAAGGTTTATTGATCAGCGAAGATCCTTTTGCTGATTTCAATAAACTGGGAAAAAAATATGTGCCTTTTTTAATGGCATCGAAAGCAATAGCCGATTCTGCAAAGGTTGGTGAAGGCACAGTAATTCAGCCCAATGTTTTTTTGGGCAACAATGTGAAGATTGGCAAAAATTGTTTGATTCACGCCAATGTTTCAATTTACGATGATGTGGTGATTGGCGACAATGTGGTAATTCAATCGAATACTACCATTGGCAGCGACGCTTTTTATTTTAAAAACAGAGGAACGTCGAGAGAAAAGTTGTGGTCGACGGGTTCTGTTTTGATTGAAGATAACGTGGAGATAGGAGCTGGATGTGCTATAGATAAAGGAGTTTCGGGGTTGACGAAGATTGGAAGAGAAACTAAAATTGACAATCAGGTGCAAATCGGCCACGATGTAATTATTGGCGAAATGTGTCTTTTCGCAGCGCAAGTTGGCATTGCGGGTTGCGTTACAATTGGAAAGAATGTGACTTTGTGGGGGCAGGTAGGGGTGACGAGCGGTATCGAAATAGGCGATAATGTAGTGGTGTTGGGCAAATCAGCCGTATTTAAATCATTAGAAGCAAATAAAACTTATTTCGGGAGTCCGGCAGATGATGCCAGATCGAAGTGGAGAGAGTTGGCTATGATAAAGCAATTACCCAGAATATTGGAAAAATTGAAATAAGAATATGGCAATAAGATCATTAAAGCGTGCAGATGCAAAGATTTTGGTTCGCGACCAAAAGCTAGGTGCTTTGTTGGAAATTACCACTGCCATTAACAGTAATCTATCCAAATCGAAATTATTTGCCATTTATGAATTCGTATTGCGCGAGCAATTGAACATTGGTAAGTTGTGCTTGTTCTTGAATGAAGGTGAGTGGGATATGGCCTTGAAGTTTGGGGCAGATAGCGATGTAGATATTGACATTAGAAGAGATTTATTGCCCATTACCGAAATTACTGAGGTGAATTCTAAGTTAGAGGGACCGTTTAAAGAATACGATATTGTGGTGCCTGTTTACCACAAAACAAAACCGCTGGCATATTTGCTTATTGGCGATGTAATGGAAGAGGCTTTAATGGTGAGTCCAATCATCAAACATTTACCATTTGTTCAAACCTTAACCAATATTATTGCGGTAGCTATTGAAAACAAAAATTTGGTGAACGAGTCTTTGCGTCAAGAAGGTATGAAGAAGGAGTTAGAGTTAGCTTCAGAGATGCAGGCTATGTTATTGCCCACCTCATTACCAAGCAACAATAATTTAGATATAGCAGTTTTTTATCAGTCGCATCAGCAAGTAGGAGGCGACTATTACGATTTCATAGAACTGGGTGAAGACGAAGTGTGTTTTTGTATAGCCGATGTATCGGGTAAAGGAGTTTCGGCGGCTATGTTAATGTCTAATTTTCAGGCAAATTTGCGCGCTTTGGTGCATTACTCAGCAACACTTGCCCACTTAATTGAAGTCTTAAATAGAAAGGTTTTAGAAAGCGCAAAAGGCGAGAAATTCATCACTTTGTTTGTTGCTAAATACAATATCAAAACACGTGAGATGATATATGTGAACGCTGGACATAACCCACCTTTCCTTATTTCTGAAGATATTTCTTTACTAAATGCGGGTTGTCCGGGTTTAGGTATGTTAGATGAAATTCCATTAATCACAGAAGGAAGAATTACCATTCCTGCAGGTTCATCTTTGTTTTGCTATACCGATGGTTTGGTTGAAACAGAGAACGAACAGAACAAGGAATATGGCATGGAAGGATTACAAGAATCGTTGGGGCAAAACCGAACAAAAACACCAAGTGAAATCAATACTAGCGTGTTGAACGATTTAAAGATTTACAAAGGCAGAACCAATTATGCCGATGATATTGCGCTGTTGAGTTGCAAGTTTTTTTAGGATGCTTATTAACCTTGTGCGTCTTTGCGAAAATTTTGTGCCCAAAATTAAAGCAATCTCCTTTAAAAATGTACTTCAAGTGAATTGCCGTGTGGTTTTAACCAACGGTATAAAAGATAAAAAATTCATGATGAGATTGCTTCATCCGTCAGTTGACGGATTTCGCAAAGACAAACTTGGGGTGGAAAGTTTATGATTCTAAAATTTCCAACTGCTCATCCATCTTTTCCCTCGGATATTTCCCTTTTTGATACAAATCCATCACCATTAAAATAGCCGTCATTCCATAGAAGGGAGCAGCTATTTTATCTGTATCTAAGAAGTTGTTAAGGAAGCCGTGAACGATGTACGTGACGAGGCCAATGAGGCAAGTCATTGAATAAAAGCGAAAGTGCCAAGTTGTAGATTTTTTGTACACCCTTACTCCTGTGCTAATAATAGTGGTGAATAAGATTAATACGATGATGAGGGCAGGCAGACCACCTTCAGAAAGCGGACCGATGTATTCGCTATGTGCATTCCCCATATCGCCGCTATTGGTGCTAATGATGGTTTTGTCGCTGCTCATTTGAAAACCAGCGTAGTTAAAAGAATAGGTGCCGGGTCCCCAACCAAAAATGGGTCTTTCTTCAAACATTTCGTAGCCCGATTTCCAGCGGTTGATTCTTTCTTTGTTTGATGCATCGGAAGATACATTCGACATTGATTTAATATGTTTATCGATATCAGTTGAAGAGGCCACTTTATTTTTCATAAAGTAATCTCTTAGGTCGTCTTCCATTATTTTAGAAGTGACTAAAAGCGATAAAATTACTACAGCAATTATCTGCCATTTTATCTTCAGTTTCAAGATAAGAAACACCACCAATCCCCCAGCCAAACTTAACCAAGCAGCGCGTGTGTATGAAAAAATTAAGGCAATGCAGAAGTACAAAAGAATGAAGAAAATAAAAGGCTGTATTACTGTTCCTTTGTATTTTTTACCGAAGGTAATACCAATAAGAAAAGGAAAGAAAAAAGCGAGGGCAGCACCATAAGAAGTATGATCGCTGTAGAAAGGATTCATTACCCAGTTGCCCGATTTTTGGTCGAAGCCATGCTGAGAGTGTAGTGTTAAAGTGTATGCTATTACAACACAAAAAGGAATGATGTACAGCCAAAATAGTTTGGGCACATTGCTTAGTTTTTTAAAGACATGTGTAGCTATAAAATAGAAGGTAGCAATGAACCATAGTTGAGAGCTAAAATACTTGATGGAGACTAGAGGCAGGGATGAGGTAAAGGAGCAAATGAGTGTCCAACCTAGTTGAATAAAAAGTAACACAGAGATAGGGTGCAACAATACCTGTTTGTCGAAGCCCTCATTGTAAATTGTTTTAAATATTACAAAGAGCAGAAGTCCCACTAAAATAGGGTCGGTAGGTATGGATAAGCCCACTCCCAGACCAATATCGGCAACGTTTATAGAGACAGGTGTGAGTACAATTAAGGTGAGATAAAGAATGTTTAAGTGAAACACCGCCAAGTACACCAAAAGCAAGATGAAAGGGATGAGTAAAACTTCAAATCTCTCCAATAAAATACCTGTGCAGGCTATTGTTAGGAAGAGTCCGCAAAAGATATACAGCCAAGAAGATTGAGAGAGCTTAGGCATTCTTATTCTGTAAGCTGTTTTGTTCGTTAAAAGAGATGAGAATTAATACTAAAGTCATAGAAGCGAAAACGCTAATGGCCACGATGAGCCATCTAATCGGATAACATTTCCTATCGGCTTTAAATGGCTTTACGATAAGCTGCGAATAACTTAAATCTCTGTTTAATTCTTTCATAGCACTTTCGTACTCATATTTTGTATTGTTGTAAACAGATCGAGCTTGTTCAATATCATTTCTTAATTTGATGAAGGCACCTCCTTGTTCTCTTAGATTTTTGATGAGTGAAGTAGAAGGTGCGTCGGTGCCAGGATTGTTTAATTCGGTGGTTACTTTTTTGTTTTCTCCTAAATATCGAATTTGGTTTTCGTAATCTAAGATACCGTAATCAACACGAATTTCTCTCATTTTAGATTCTAGGGAATCCAATTCCACAGCTTTCACAGCCATTCTTTCTTTAAGTGTTTTTGCTACTTCAATTAAAGAAGAGTTATTGATGGATCTTACTTTTTGATTGTATAATTTAATAATGCTATTGGTGATATTTAATGCTATTTCGGGGTCGATATCTTTCACCTCTATTTCTACCGATTCGTATTTTGTTTTGGTGAAAGAGATGTTTTCTGCAAAGTCTAAAACAACATCAGAATAGAAGTGTTTGTTGGAGCTAGAGTCGATATCGTAGTGCTTTAATAAATCGTATTTCTTAATTATTTCATCTCTTATTTCATT
>CAMDPJ010000036.1 GCA_945903925.1 Chryseobacterium gleum | reverse complement strand
ACTTAACGTGGACTGGCGATAGAAAAGGAACTTTATCTTCACTAGAATTGCATTCATCAATAGAGGTGGCTACCCCACCTCAATTTCCAAAAGGAATTGAAGGTGTTTGGTCGCCCGAACATTTTTATAGAGCGGCGATTAGTTCATGCTTAATGACCACCTTTTTATCTATAGCCGAATTCTAGAAATTGGAATCCAAATCATTTTCTTGCGAAGCAAACGGAGTTTTAGATACTGTTGAAGGCAAATTATTAATGACCGAAGTTCACCTGAAACCTTCTGCAGTTATAGCCGACGAGAGTTTAAGAGAAAAAGCTGAAAAAATATTGCATAAATCTGAAGCAGCTTGCTTAATTTCGAATTCGGTTAAGGCGAAAGTCACCATGACACCAAATATCATAATAGGATAAAATGAAAAAAATAATTTTAGCACTTTTCACTTCAACACTTCTCCTTTCATGCGGAAATGACAAAGTAAATTTACAAAGCGCAAATGATTTTGAATCGCAAATAAAAAAAGACAGCGTTAATGCGCAAATCATTGATGTAAGAACGCCCATTGAATTCGGCGACGATCACATCAACTCGGCAAAAAACATCGATTGGAACGGTGATAAATTTGAAGAGCAAGCTAAAAAATTAGACCCTTCAAAACCTACTTTCGTTTATTGTGCCGGTGGAAAAAGAAGTGCTGAAGCTGCAGCTAAATTAGTAGAACTAGGTTTTAAAGAAGTGTATGATTTAGATGGTGGATTTCGCCAATGGAACAAAGAAGGCAAAGCAACAGAACTAGGTGCAACGGCTGGAAATCACGAAATATCTGTTGATGATTTTAATAAATATGTAGCTTCTAAGAAATTGGTGTTGGTTGATTTTAACGCTACTTGGTGCGGACCGTGCAAATTACTTTCGCCAATATTAGATGAAATTGCAGCAGAAAAAATGGATTCTTTAGATGTTTTAAAAATTGATGTTGACGAACAAAAAACAATTGCCAATCATTTTAAAGTTGATGGTATTCCTGCCTTACAATTGTATCAAAATGGCAAGTTGGTTTGGGAAGGTGTTGGCTTAATGAAGAAAAATCAGTTGCTAGAAATAATTGCAGAATTCGAATAAGCTAACCAAAATTATTTTTTAGACTAGTCTAAATTTTTTGTTTAATATTGCGAAAACATTACATAATGATTTCGCAATATTCTTTTTACACTATTCTTGCTTGTGCCCTTCTATCAGCAGAAGTCTTTGCGCAAGATACCACCATTACTATTCCTAAAGACGATTATGAAGAAGTATTGAAATACTACTTCCCATCAAAGGAAAAAACCAACAACATCGACATTTTCACCGACCGTCCGCACCAAACAGAAACAGCTGAAATGGTTCCTTACAAGCACTTTCAAATAGAGAGTGGTATCTCTATGGAAATCGATCATGATGGTGATACAAGAAATGAAAACATCTACTACAATTCATTATTGATGAAATATGGTATTGGCAGCGGAATGGATTTGCGCATTGGTTTCGACTACCTGAACCACGATGCCTATAATGGCGATACTTTACTTTCTAGAACACGTGGTTTTTCGGGCTTATCTTTTGGCGGAAAAAAGTTTTTGTACCGCGGTACTAAGTATCTTCCCAAAGTGAGCTTAATGGCTGAAATGTATCTTCCCTATTTCGGTAAAAAAGAATTCCGTCCGAATTTTACAGGCGGAACATTGCGTTTACTTTGTGAACATGAGTTAGGCGAAAACACCGAATTAGAATACAATTTTGGTCCCGACTGGGGAGGCATCATTCCCAATGTTAGTTACTTTTATGCGGTTTCACTTACTCAAAAAGTCGCCGGACCCTTATCCATCTACGGCGAGATTTATGGCTTTTTCAATGAAAACAAAGACTTGAGTTACACCAATGATTTTCGCTGCGATGCTGGATTCGTCTACCTTTTAAAGAAAAATTTACAACTCGATTTAGAAGGCGGTATTGCATTTACTTCGCCACAATTGGGTTATTTCGCAGCTTGCGGTATTTCTTGGAGGGTTCCTAATTAAAAACTTCCTTGTACCTTCACCTAAAACTCAAAAGAGAAAATGGCGAAGGCTTTACCCATCAATGAATTTCTAATTCAAGCCCAAGACTCGGTTGTAATCGACGTGCGATCGGAAGGAGAATTTCAATTGGCACATATTCCTGGCGCCGTCAACATTCCTTTATTTAACAACGAAGAAAGAGCTGTTGTTGGCACCATTTACAAGCAACAAGGAAAGGAGTTTGCAGTACAAAAAGGACTCGAATATGTGGGGCCAAAATTGGCGAATTTCGTTAGTCAAGTAAAAGAAATAGCGCAAGGAAAAAAAGTTATTGTACACTGCTGGAGAGGAGGAATGCGTAGCGGAAGTTTTGCCATATTACTGGAAACATCTGGCGTTCCAACAAGTACAGTTCTTAAAGGATATAAAGCCTACCGAAATTTTGTTCAATCTACCTTCGAACAACCTTTAAAACTCATTTTGATAGGTGGTAAAACAGGTTCGGGTAAAACAAAAATATTACATCATCTTAGAGAAAAAGGAGAACAGATAATCGACCTCGAAGATTTGTGCAATCACAAAGGATCGGCCTTTGGCGCAATTGGCTTAGCTCCTCAATGTTCAACAGAACAATTTGAAAACAATCTATCTACTTTACTTCAATCCTTCGATTTATCGAAAAGAATTTGGGTAGAAGATGAAAGCAGAAACTTAGGCAGCATCTATCTTCCCGAAAAATTTTGGTTGCAAATGAAAATGTCGCCTCTTATATTTTTAGAAGTAGATACAGCTTTGCGCATTAAAAATTTGGAAATAGACTATGCCTCTTTTCCCAAACATTTATTAGAAGAAGCCATTTTAAAAATAAGAAAACGATTGGGCGGCTTGCAACTCAACCAAGCGATGGAAGCATTAGCCAACAACGATTCGAAAACGGTAACTGAAATTTGTTTGTACTATTACGACAAGGCCTACCTCACCGGCTTGGCCAAAAAAGAAAATAAAGACATTATCAAAATTGAGGTAACCCACTTTAATGTTGAAAAAATTAGTGAAACCATTTTATCTCGCAGCAACTATGGAAAATGAAATAAAGCTCACGCAATTTAGTCACGGTGCAGGTTGCGGCTGTAAAATATCGCCCGCAATTCTCGACAAAATATTGCACTCAAACACCTCCTCACCCACTCACTTTCCTAATTTGTTGGTGGGTAATGACACGCGCGATGATGCTGCTGTGTGCAAAACAGAAAACGGCGATTGCTTAATTAGTACCACCGATTTTTTTATGCCTATTGTTGATGATGCTTACGATTTCGGACGAATTGCCTCGGCCAACGCCATTAGCGATGTGTATGCTATGGGGGGAAAGCCATTGATGGCCATCGCCATTTTAGGTTGGCCAATTAATAAATTGTCGCCAGAAATTGCTGCCAAAGTAATTGAAGGAAGTAGAGCCATTTGCGCTGAAGCAGGTATTCCGTTGGCTGGCGGACACAGTATTGATTGTCCGGAACCAGTTTTTGGTTTAGCTGTTACTGGCATTGTGAAAGAAGAGCATCTCAAAAAAAATAGCAGTGCTCAAAATGGCGATGTTTTGTTTCTTACCAAAGCATTGGGCGTAGGTATTTTATCTACAGCACAAAAGAAAGGTATCGTGAAAATGGAGGATGCCGAAATTGCCAAAAACTCTATGGTGAAGCTTAATAATATTGGGGCACTTTTAGGCACTTTAAATTATGTTACCGCGCTAACCGATGTAACAGGCTTTGGTTTATTGGGCCATCTTTGCGAGATGTGTGAAGGCGCAAACTTATCGGCAGAAATCTCCTTCAACAAAGTTCCTGTGATACCGCAAGCACTGCATTATCTTGAACAAAAAGCAATACCTGGTGGAACCAATAGAAACTGGGACAGCTATGGCAACAAGGTAGCCGAGCTGAGTGAAGACCAAAAAAACATACTGGCCGATCCGCAAACCAGTGGCGGCTTGCTTATTTCAGTAAAAAAAGAAAATGAAATTGAGTTCATTCAACTCATGAAAAAGAGAGGATATAGCCTTGAATCGTTTGGAAAATTGATTCCTCAAAAAGAAAAATTAGTGTACGTTGATAATCAAAAATAAAGCAATATTTTCGCTTCATCATTCATGAAAAAAGAACCTATCATATTGGCTATTGAATCTTCTTGTGACGACACAGGATCGGCTATTATGCAAGGTAAAAAGGCTTTGAGCAATGTTATTGCCTCTCAAAAAATTCATGAAAAATATGGCGGTGTGGTGCCCGAGTTGGCATCGCGTTCTCATCAACAAAATATCATTCCTGTGGTGCATCAAGCCATCACCGAAGCGGGAATTACTAAAGAAGACATCGACGCGGTAGCGTTTACTAAAGGTCCGGGGTTGCTGGGCTCACTGCTTGTTGGAGCATCTTTCGCCAAATCTTTTAGCATGGCGCTGGGCAAACCACTGATTGAAATCAATCACATGGAAGCGCACATTTTAGCACACTTTATTGAAGATGGTTCTGCTTCTCCAGAATTTCCTTTTTTGTGTTTAACGGTGTCGGGCGGACATACACAAATTGTAAAAGTGAGTGCTCCCAACGATTTTAAAATTATTGGCGAAACCATAGATGATGCTGCTGGAGAGGCTTTCGATAAGATATCGAAAATTATGGGACTCCCCTATCCTGGCGGACCAATTCTCGATAAATTAGCGCGACAAGGCAACGGAAATAAATTTCCTTTTGCACATCCAAAGGCTGGCGGATTGAATTTTTCGTTCAGCGGATTGAAAACTTCTGTGCTTTATTTCTTGCGAAAAGAAGTGGAAAAGAATCCAAATTTCATTGAAGAAAATAAAATCGATTTAGCTGCATCGGTGCAGCAAACCATTGTAGAAATATTGATGACACAATTGAAAAAAGCAGCTCAACAAGAAAACACTTCTCATGTTGCTATAGCCGGTGGAGTATCGGCCAACAGCGGATTACGAGATGCTATTACTTCGCAAAAAAACTGGCAGACTTATATTCCTGCTTTCCAATTTTGCACCGACAACGCAGCCATGATTGGCATTGCCGCGTACTATAAATACATCAACAATGAGTTTGGTGATTTGAGTTCAAAGGCTACTGCGAGATGGGAGATTGGCAAATAGTACATTTCAACTTTATAACATTATCATCACATTGTATTAAAATTCTACTCACAAAGTAGCAATACATTTGTACCGTTAGCAGAAAAAATAGTCTCTAACACAACTTCCTTTCCCCCCCCTCTTAAGTGAAATCAAGACGCACATCCCCTGGCGTCTTTTTTCTTTTATAAAAATTTATTTACGGCAGCTGTAAACGATAAATCAATCGGGTTTGAAACATTAGTCCATTTTTAAAATCGGTATTTTGCTTTAATCTGTCATCGCCAAACCTCACAGCGCTAAAAGCAAAATCATATTGATCACCACTATTGTAAACGCGGTGATTTCGCCCAATAGAATAACCTGCTTTACCTTGTATAATCAACCTTTTGGTTAAATTAAATTGAAGATATACAAAAAGTTCATTCACTGATTTAACAACATAACCACTACCCCATTCGCTGTTCAAATGATAACTTCGCACCACTGCTCTAAAATTCGCCCCCAATTTTACTCGATTTTGTACAGCATAATTCACATCAGCCCAAACAGGCGCAACAACATCAACTTCTAACTTAGAATTTTTACTTAAATAGTAAAATCCCAAAAGCGGCACAAACAGTGATCCCGACTTCTCAGCATTGTAGTACAAACCAAATTTGTACTTTACTTTATTGGCCATTTTCTCTAACAAGACATTGCCGCCAAACTGAAAATCGCTCCTACCTATCTTTATAAAATCACTAGCCAATTTTGGAAGAAAAACAAAGGTGCCTTTCCACTTTTCATTCCATTTAAAATTGACACCAACAACTGGTGCTACAGAATAGATTTGCGTTTGCTCGCTGCTTTGCGAATAAAGCCTCAGTTTCGTATACTCACTATACAAACCCGAAACAATCACCAATTTGCTATTTACCCTCAATGGTGCCTTTAAATCGAAAGCAAATTCTTCGAACCCTGTTTTTACTGAAGCGGAATCGGAAAAAGTTGTAGGAGCGTAATGGGTATGATGAACCTTTAGCAGATCAATATAATTTTGCGAATGCAAATTAATAGCAGCAAAAAGAAAAATAGAAAAAAACAACAGTCGTACAAACATAATATCTTTATTGAAATGGAAAGTTAACCACCTCTTTGCAGCATTAAGTATTAATTATCAGCAGGAAAGATAAATATTTTGCATTTTTCACCAATACATTTATAAAAATCTATTCAACAATCTTTTTACACTTTTAATCAACCCAAACATTAAAACTTCCCTTAACATTCAACTTTCTTTCATAACACAAACATCACCCTGATTTAAACTTACCCTTACAGTTTTAAAATAGTTTTGATTCAAATTAAAAAACGACACTATGCTTACACATTTTACAAAGAAAATTATCAGCGCATCACTAATAGCCATTGGATTTTCGGCCTCAGCTCAAATTCAATTGGAAAACACCTACGTAAATAAATATTCTGATACGATAGGCACTTTTCAAGGAATAAAATTTCGTGAAGGTGGTTTTTCAGGCTTACATTACATACCTGGAACCAATGGAAAAGAGTTTTACACCATTGGCGATAGAGGGGTAAATGTTGATGCAAAAAACGCAGCATGTACTCCCACTTACGATAAAATATATGGTTTCCCTACCTACTCTCCTAAAATACATCACATTAAAATTGGTGGTGACTCAATACAAATCTTAGAGACGATGACAGTGAAAAGACCTAACGGAACTGGCGCCACTGGCGTTCTTAATCCAACAGGTTGGGGAAGTACAAGTGTTGAAAAAGCATGGTCAGATACCTCAATAAATTGCGCAAACACTGCTTCTAAAACAATAGCAAAAGATGTTTGGGCATTAGATGCCGAAGGAATTGTAATTGGTAAAAACAATGACTTCTGGGTATGTGAAGAAGGTGGTGCTACAGTTTGGCATTTAGATGCTAATGGAAAAGTAATGCATCGTTATTCTCCTTTTGCAACTCAGCCCGGAGCAGAAGCTGAAGAAATTGCAATTGATACTGTTTTTAAATACAGAAAAAACAATAGAGGTTTTGAAGGAATTGCTATTACCCCAAATGGTAAAATATACGCGATGATTCAGAGTCCGATATTATACCCAACCAAAGTTATTGGCGAAGCTTCTTTAGTTCACCGTTTGTTAGAAATCGATCCAAACAACAATAACGCCTATAAAATGTATGCTTATCTAAACCCAGGTGATTTTACAGTTGGTGCAGATAAAATAAAAGCAAAAGATTGGAAAATAGGTGATTTAGTGGCCATTAACGACACATCATTTTTAGTTGTTGAAGCTGGCATATCAGGTGCTAACATTCAAAAAAACATTTACCAAATTGGTATTAGCGCTGCTACTCCAGTTCACTCCGGACTTTACAACGGTAAAACGTTAGAGGCATTAAAAAATGCAGCTGGTTTAGCAGGAGAAAACATCATTCCTGTTACCAAAAAACTATTCATGGATTTGAGAGCCAACCAATTTCCAGATTCATTGGAAAAAGCTGAAGGCTTAACCATTATCAATGACAGTACAATTGCGATTTGCAACGACAATGACTTTGCACAAATGTCTGCAACAGAAAATGGAGTTGCTGAAGCAACAACAGGAAAAAGCACCTTGTTTGTTTACGGCTTAAAAGGCATCAATAAAGTTCAAAATTATGTTGCTCAAAGTCAGGTAATCACTTCTGTTAATCAATTGTCAAGTAAGCAAAGAAGTGATTTCTTCATATACCCTAATCCAGCAAAGGGCGAAGTGAATTTCAATAAAATGGTTTCAGTTGAAATTTACAATATGCTCGGACAAATGGTTCTATCTGCATCAAATGTAAAAAGCATCAATATTGAAAATTTAAATAACGGATTGTACATCGTAAAAACATCTGAAAATGAAGTTTCAAGGTTAGTAGTTGAATAACCACTCTTTCCCCTCTTAGCAAAAAAAGACGTCAATCCCTTGACGTCTTTTTTCTTGTTCAGTAAAATCTATTCAACAATCGATTTATACTTTTAAACAACCTTACCTCAAACTGTTTTTTGTTACTAAATTCGTTGCTCAAGAAAAATACTTATGATTAAAGAACACCACAAATGCCTTATCATTGGCGCCGGTCCTGCCGGATACACTGCTGCTATTTACGCTGCTCGTGCTGAATTAAAACCTGTAATGTACGTGGGTATGCAGCCAGGCGGACAGTTAATGGATACCACAGAAGTAGACAATTTCCCAGGATATCCGAAAGGAGTTGAAGGTCCGCAAATGATGGAAGACATGCGTGGTCAAGCAGAAAGATTTGGTACAGATGTGCGCACAGGTGTGGCTACTCAAGTATTTTTTAACGAATCTCCTAAAAGAGTTTTGATTGAAGACAAAGCAGAAATTACTGCTGACACTATAATTATTGCAACAGGTGCAACCGCAAAATGGTTGGGCTTACCATCTGAAGAAAGATTGAAAAGTGGCGGTGTATCGGCCTGTGCAGTATGCGACGGATTTTTCTACCGCAAACAAGAAGTAGCTATTGTAGGTGCTGGTGATACAGCTTGCGAAGAAGCAACTTACCTTTCTAAAATTTGCAGCAAAGTAACCATGTTGGTTCGTAAAGATAGTTTCCGCGCATCAAAAGCGATGGTAAACAGAGTGATGACCACGCCAAATATTGAAGTGTTGTTCAACACCGAAACAGTTGAAGTTTTAGGTGCGCAAACGGTGGAAGGAGTAAAAATCAAAAACAACCAAACGAATGTTGAAGGCACGTTGACGGTTACTGGATTGTTCATTGCTATCGGACACAATCCAAACACAGGAATTTTCAAAGGGCAGATTGACCTTGACGAAAACGGTTATATCAAAACTATTCCTGGTTCTACCAACACCAACATTCCAGGCGTTTTCGCTGCGGGCGATGTACAAGATCACGTTTACCGGCAGGCAGTTACTGCTGCAGGTACTGGCTGTATGTCGGCATTGGATGCAGAACGTTGGTTGGCTGGCCAGGGACATTAGAAAAAAAGTAAAAAGGCAAAAGCAAAACCTGTCCGTCAACTGACGGAAGCCAAAAGAAATAAAAGATGAAAGTTGAAATTTGGAGCGATATCGCTTGTCCGTTTTGCTACATTGGCAAACGTCGTTTTGAAAATGCCTTAGAGAAATTTTCAAAAAAAGGGACTTCAGTCCGTCCACTGACGGAAGTAGAAATTGTTTGGAAAAGTTATCAGTTAGATCCTTATTTCAAGCCAGTTCTCGGACAAAATATTCACCAAATGTTAGCCGAAAAAAAAGGCTGGACAGAAGAGCATGCGCGACAACTCAACCAGCAAGTTATCACCATGGCACAAGAAGAAGGATTGAATTACAATCTCGATTCTATCATTCCTGCGAACACTTTAAACGCACATCGTTTAATTCATTTAGCAGCCAAACACGGTTTGCAAGATGAAGCCAAAGAACGCCTTCTATCAGCTTATTTCACCGAAGGAAGAAACCTCAACAGTAAAGATGCTTTAGGGGAATTAGCAGTAGAAATTGGTTTATCCTTCGACGAAGTTGAAACACTTTTAAACGGTAAAGAATTCGCCGAAGAAGTAAGCAGCGATGGCCATGAAGGAGCAGCTCTTGGCGTTCGCGGCGTTCCATTTTTTGTGTTTGATAGAAAGTATGCGATATCGGGTGCTCAGCCAGAGCACTTGTTTTTGGAGACGATGGAGAAGGTGGTGGAGGGGAAGTAAACATGAAAAATATAATTGTAAAATATAGCCTAGTTCTATTTTCTTTACTGATATTTCATTGGTAGCTATTTCGGTTTTCTACTTTCAACATCCCTGAATTTATTCCAAAAACAGCAATTCCTATTAGTGTAGTAAAAACAAAAAAGACTAATCTGCTGATTTTATTTATTTTCATTATCCTCATCATTACGAATACAATTGATCGTTATTGGATTAGATATGATATATAGAACAATAGTTCCTTCGGGGTACCTCAGGATGACAACCACTCTCAAAACTCACTCTCACTCTGAACTCTGGTTGACATCCTGAGGTACCCCGAAGGACCTATTGTTCTGAATGTAAAATGAGATTGCTTCAATTTTGGGTACAAAATTCTCGCAAAGACGCACTGGGTGAAACAAAACAATAAAGGGTGCTGATTAAAACCAACACCCTTCTCTTTTTCCAAAAAATCTCTCTTAATCTACAATAACAATTTTTTCAATCTCATCACCTTGAGCGATAGAATCAAGTATATCTAAACCTTCATATACTTTACCGAAGCAAGTATGGTTTCTATCTAAATGCGCTGTGTTTTTACGGCTGTGGCAAACGAAGAACTGAGAACCACCTGTGTTTCTGCCAGCGTGAGCCATAGATAAAACACCTCTATCGTGGTATTGGTTTCCGCCATCTAATTCGCATTTGATGGTGTAACCTGGTCCGCCTGCACCTGTTCTATTAGGGCAACCACCTTGTATTACGAAATCGGGAATTACGCGGTGAAAATTCAAACCATCGTAAAATCCGCTTTTCGCCAACTTAACAAAGTTAGCTACTGTAATGGGAGCATCTTGATCGTAAAGATCTAATTTCATTACTCCTTTTTCTGTGTGTATTTCTGCTTTCATATGTTTGTTTGTTATATTTCTAGTTTTAATAATTCCGATTCTCCGTTATCGTTGTCGGTCATGGCCAAAAGAACATAATTTTCTTTTTTCTTTTCCAGCACCATCAACGCTTCAATTTTAAATTCACCTTCTAAAGAGAAAAATTTTAATTCCTCTTCTGAGTCGCAAAGGTTAATAATTCCTATAAAACTCCCTAATATTTCTCCGTCATTTACCCAATCACTTGTTTTTTCTACCGATGCAGAGAAGAAAAGCAAATCACCGCATACAGAAGCGCTTGAAAATCCAGCAACATATCCATCAATAGATGGAAGTTGATATTTCACACAATCGAAATCTTCAATTTCCTTTTGATGAAAAACACAATCTTTAAATTCTGCGATGGAGCATGAAATCATAGAATTGTCGGCTCTGTTCATCAAGAACAGTCCTTCTTTATAAATGGCGGCTCCTTCTATATTGAAATCTTCATTTTTAATTTGCAATTCGTATTGAATAGCTGCATAAAATTCTTGAAGAGAATATATTGTAGATTGCTTCGAATCTGTATTGAAAATCAACAGCACCTTTCTATTTTCTAAAGAGCCAGAGCCAAATAACCATATTTCATTTTCATGCGACACCATGGCTTCGAAATCGTATTTACTCAGCTTCGCTACTCTACCCTCTCGGGTATTTTCAATCAAAGGAAATTTATTGAGCACTTCTCCTTCTTCTGAAATTTGAAAAAGAAAATCGGAGTCGTCGCCACACACATAAATAGCGTTATTCAACAATTCCATGCCCGATGCAGATGGAATATCTTTTAATGTTTTATGTGATATAATTTTCATTGAAAATACAAGAATGTAATCATTTATTATTTTGTAATACTTTCAACATCATCAATTCGACTCACCCAATACAATGGTAGAAATTGTATGTTTTTATCTAGGCCGAAACGTGCATTCGAAAACACAATTCCTTTTTTCAAGTTCGAATATTTTTGAAGAACGATATGTAAGCTTTTTAAAGATCCTTGTGTTCCCGACTTCACTTCAACGGGATAAATGTCACCCCTATTTTCAATTACATAATCTAGCTCCGATATTGTACCTTTATCTAAGTTAGTCCAATAATTTAGTGCATAATTTTTTGCTTTGAGTTCCTGTCCAATAAATTGTTCTGTTAATGCCCCTTTGAAGGCGGAAATCAAAGTGCCCTGTGTAAAATCATCTTTTATGGATAGGTTCGCTATTCTTATGAGCAAACCTACATCCAAAAACAATGCTTTAAACTGAATTCCGCCTGCAACCAACGGCAAACCTGCCAGCGATACATTTTGAACTTGATGAATAATTCTAGCTGTTTTCAAAAGCTCAAAGCCTTTCTTTATCGTTGGTCCGGTAAACCTCTCTGAAAGCCTAGTGTACTTAATTTGCGAGCCAATATTTGCTGCTATATAAGTTAAAACATCATTCAGGCAATCTGAACTAATACTTGGTGAGTATTTTTTAAAATCTTCTCTAATAGAATAGAGCAGATCATCTTGAATCTTAACAACACTAATCAAGCTGTTTGTTTCAACAAATGTTTTAACGCATGCAGGCATTCCACCTACTACAAAGTAGCGCGTTAAATGAAATTTTATTGCGTTATCTATCGATTCTGAAAGTGCTTGGGGAGTTGCATTTAAAAGTTCAGCTATTTTCTCTTGTTGGCATGCCAACAAAAACTCATGAAAAGTCATGGGATACATGTCCATTTGCTCTACCCTACCCACAGGGTACGAGATATTTTTCAATGTAAAATCGAGTAATGAACCAGCTGAAATGATATGAAGATCGGGCATATCTTCATAAAAGTATCGCAAGGCCATTAGGGCTTTCGGACAAGCTTGAATTTCATCAAAAAACACTAAATCTTTTTTCGAATCAATGATTGTATTAAGTTGAATTTCTAATTCTAATACAATTCTTTTCACATCAAAATTCAATTCAAAGATCTGATGTAAATCGGCTCTTTTTTCAAAATTAACGATGTGTGTTTTGCCTTTGTAATGTGTTTTACCAAAGTGCTCTACAGTCCAACTTTTCCCAATTTGCCTAGCACCTCTCACAATCAAAGGCTTTCTATCCAATCTACTTTTCCACTCAAGTAATTGATTTTCAGCAATTCTTATCATAACAACATTCATTAATTAATGATGTAAATATATTAAATTTTAGAAATAAGGACATTAATTAAAATATTTACTTTAGAAATACAGACATAAATCAAAAAAAATAATTTAGAAAAGAAGACATGAATGACAAGAACAGACGACAACCAAACTTAAATAATTAGTCGTCTTTCAGCTACTACGCAATCGTTGCTGCGGAAGAAGCTTCATTATCCGTAGATTTATCTGGTTAATTCTACGCTTAAATCTTTCTTTTTTGGTTTTCAATTGTACCTTAATAAAAAGCAGTATATTGCAAGAAAATATGCTAAACACTTCAACATCAGTAAATATCAACTTGTTTTCTCCAATGAAAAAAAGCCAAGCGGATAATTGCGTAGTATACGCAATGCGTATA
>CAMDPJ010000035.1 GCA_945903925.1 Chryseobacterium gleum | reverse complement strand
TGGCTTGGATGAAATGGGGAAATGGCGAAACACCGCAGTCATCAGGTAGCAAAGGTGATCATTTGGTAGGCAAATATTATGTAATGTTTGAACAGCATTACAAAAAGGAAATGCAAGAATTGATAGCGGGTGGTATGGATGAAAAAAGTGCAAAAACCAAAGCCCCTTTATTTATGGAAGCTTCGGAGATGCTGCGCAAATGGGAAGCGGGCGATGCTGCAACAGTTGAACTTTGGAAAACCATGAATAGCTGGGTGTATGCTGGATTTGAAGATACTTACAAAAAATTGGGCGTTGATTTCGACAAATTATACTACGAATCGAACACCTATTTATTCGGAAAAGAAATCATTGAAGGAGGATTAAAAAAAGGAGTGTTCTTCAAAAAAGAAGATGGATCGGTGTGGATTGATTTAAGAGCAGATGGCTTAGATGAAAAACTATTGCTTCGTTCTGATGGAACAGCAGTTTACATGACTCAAGATATTGGAACTGCTGTTGAACGTTACAAAGATTACCAAGTTGACGGCATCATTTACACCGTTGCCAACGAACAAGATTATCACTTCAAAGTATTGTTCCTCATCTTAAAAAAGATGGGTTATTCTTTCTGGGAAGGTTTGTTTCATTTGTCATACGGGATGGTAGAACTGCCAAGCGGAAGAATGAAAACTCGCGAAGGAACAGTGGTTGATGCCGATGATTTGATTGATGAAATGATTGCATCTGCAGCGCAAAGCACAGCCGAAAAAGGAAAGCTAGATGAGCTTAGCGAAGAAGAAAAAAACGAAGTGATTCGTAAGATTGCAATGGGAGCTTTGAAATATTTTATTTTGAAAGTCGACCCTAAAAAATCAATGATATTTAATCCAGAAGAGTCCATCGACTTCAATGGAAATACCGGTCCGTTTATTCAATACATCTACGTTCGCACGCGCTCTGTACTTCGTAAAGTAGGAGAAGCAAAAGAATACAGAATTACTACTCTCAGTAAAAAAGAGAAAGAGTTAATCAAAAAAATATTAGGTTACTCTGCTGCAGTTAAAGAAGCTGGAAAATTAAACAGTCCGGCAGTAATGGCCAACTACAGCTACGAATTAGCGAAAGATTTCTCGCAATTTTGGGCCGACCATCAAATTGTAAATGCCGATGACGAGAACTCTAAAAACTTTAGAGTTGCCTTGTCGAAAGAGGTGGGTGATACACTAAAAAAATCGATGAAGTTGTTGGGAATTGAAATGCCCGAGAGAATGTAGATTTCAAGCAGGACAATAGTTCCTTCGGGGGTACCTCAGGATGACAAACTGGGTAAGTGCACTTTTAAGAATGTTTGTCACCCGTCGGCTGAGGGGCCCCGAAGGAACTATTGTCCTCCATATCAAAACAGCTCCATCTGCGCTTCCTTCTCCCCTCCCCCAATCATCTTCAAAAAGTCATCTTCACTCAAAATTTGAACACCTAGTTTTTCGGCTTTCTTTAATTTCTCCGGCCCCATGTTTTCACCCGCTAAAACGAAGGATGTTTTTGCAGAAATAGAACCTACATTTTTACCGCCATGTTTCTCTACTTCTTTTTTAATGTCGTCGCGTGAGTAGTTTTTGAATACGCCGGAAACTACTACAGACTTACCTTCCAGTATGTTTGAACCGCCGACTTTCACTACTTCAATAGATTCGAATTGCAAGCCGAATGATTTTAGTTTTTCAATTAAAGCAAGGCTTTCTGGTAATGAAAAATATTCTTTAATGCTCACTGCAATTTTTTCACCGATGTCTTCTACGTGAATTAATTCTTCTAAAGTTGCAGCTACAATTGCTTCAATGTTTTTAAAATGGAATGCTAATTTTTTAGCCACCGTTTCGCCAACATGTCGAATGCCCAAAGCAAATAAAACTCTTTCGAAAGGAACTGTTTTTGAAGCTTCGATACCAGCTAACAAATTGTTGGCCGACTTCTCTGCCATTCTATCTAAAGCGACAACCTGCGAGAATTGCAAAGTGTATAAATCGGCAATATTTTTAACTAAACCCGAGTCGTACAATTGGTCAATGGTTTCTTCTCCCAATCCATCGATGTTCATCGCTTTGCGCGAAATAAAATGATACATCTTTCCTTTGATTTGAGGAGGGCAGCCCACTTCATTCGGACAATAATGCTGTGCTTCTCCGTCGCGACGAATTAAGGGTGTATTACATTCCGGACAAGCACTCAAATACTGCAAAGGTTGAGAATCGGGTGTTCTGTGCGACAAATCAACACCCACAATTTTAGGAATAATCTCTCCGCCTTTTTCTACATAAACAAAATCACCCTCGCGAACATCTAATTTCTCTATAATATCGGCATTGTGTAAGGATGCTCTTTTCACCGTGGTGCCCAAAAGTAAAACAGGCTCTAAATTGGCAACGGGAGTTATGGCACCTGTTCTTCCCACTTGATAAGAAACAGAAAATAATTTAGTGCAAGCACGTTCGGTTTCAAATTTAAAAGCAATGGCCCATCGAGGAGATTTTGCTGTAACACCCAACTGCTTTTGAACGCTATACTGATTTACTTTTATCACCACACCATCCACATCGAAAGGCAATTTTTTACGTTCCTCATCCCAAAAATTAATGAACTCTAAAATCTCATCAATGGAGTCGCATTTCTTTAAAAAATTATTTTGAGCCAAAGGAACTTTGAAGCCCCATTCTCCCGCTTTTTGAAGACTATCGAAATGACTGGTAAAAGGAAGATTGTCGCCTGAAACAAAATAGAGATAGCAATCCAATCCGCGTTTTGCTACCACCGCCGAATCTTGCATTTTCAAAGTGCCCGATGCTGTATTTCGTGGATTCGCCAACAAGGCTTCACCTGCTTCTTTTTTCTCTTCGTTGATTTTATCGAAAGCATCGCGTGGTAAAAAAATCTCTCCTCGAATTTCAAAATCATTAGGATAATCGTTGCCTTTTAATTTCAATGGAATGGTTCTAATCGTGCGCACGTTGGCGGTGACATCATCACCTTGAACACCATCGCCACGTGTTAAGGCTTGCACCAATTCTCCGTTTTTGTAGTTCAATGAAACAGCAACACCATCGTATTTCAACTCACATACATACTCTATTTTTTCGTTGGTTAGTTTGCTAATTCTATTTTCGAAATCGATTAATTCTTCTTTAGAATAAGAGTTGCTTAGCGACAACATGGGGTAACGATGTTTCACCGTATTGAACTCTTTGGTGATAGCGCCACCTACCCTTTTAGTTGGTGAGTTGGGCGATGCAAACTCGGGATGTTTTTCTTCTAAATCCTGAAGTTCTTTAAGCATCATATCGAATTGATAATCGCTAACAATTGGATTCGATAAGATGTAATATCTGTAATTGTGTTCTTCTAATTCTTTAGAAAGTTGGGTTATTTTTTGTTGGATGTCGAGCGTGTTCATGAAATTTAAACTGTTTATTCAAAAGTGTGTTTGGTTTTATACACAATACGTCATTGCGAAATTTTTGTACCCAAAAATAAAGCAACCTTATCATGAATAACTAATTAAAACACGATGAGGTTGCTTCGGAGTACCTCGCAATGACGAACTGCGTAATAAAAGAACGTTTACTCCCCTCTCGTTTTACTTAAGAAAATTCTCATTTTTCTTTCTGTAGCTTCCATATAAGAATAAGGATCTTCATCTCTTCCACCTTTCAACTCTTTCTTATCGGGTTTGATGGCAGCCATAATCGCCATGAAATCTTGGTGAGAAGAAAGTACCGACATTACGCCAGCAGAATAATTGAAGAAATACCAAGTTTTTTCGTCAATTTCCAGGTACACATAAATCTCTTCTTTTAATCTCTTGCGTTCAATCATCACATATCCTTTCACGTACTTATTCAATTGGTGGTTGGCCATAGAACCAATACCAATCATACCTTTTGATACGAAAGCATTTTTCTCTTTGTCCCAAACCAAGTTCAAATGATTGAACACGAAACCGTGTTTCAACTCATCGGGAAAACGCTTGAAAGCACCATACAAAGCTAATTCGGAAATCAATTTATCTCCTTTTTCTTTACCTACTAAATCGCGCAAAGCCCTTTCGTAAGCTGTTCTATTGTTGTTTACAGGAGATAATTTCGGATTACCTTCAATATTGTTCATGATGTGTTTCCACATGCCATCATCCAACAAGAAATCCATAGTCATCATCGCATCAAATTTCGATGTATCGGCATTAGGGTCGAAGAATCCGGTACCCGCAACCTGCATTTTTATTTGCCCGAGCTTAAAGGCCATAGTCATCTTCCCTTCTGTTTCAACCGCACAAGTGCTGGTATTCATTGCCACGTAGGTGCCAGGGAAATTTCGCTCACGCAATTTATCTTTATTTGAAATTCTATATTCTTTAGTTTCTGCATCGAACATCAAGAAACCTTTACCACAAATTATCACATCGTCAGTAAATGCTTTTTTAGGAGACATCAAGGTAGAATAAACACCTATTGAATCGGGAGTGATAGCCAAACCGCTAAGGAGGCGGCCATTTGGATCACCAAATACTTTGGTAATGGTATCTACCGGAATTTGCACGCTAGCTGGGTCTATTTCGCCCTCGAAACTAATCCAAGGTGTTTGTTGCTTACATTTGTGCACCAATTTAGCACCCCCAGCAAAGAAAATACCTTTGCGATTTGCGGCGATACTAGCAGGCCCTTTATACATAAACTGAGGCGACAATTTAAACAATTGTGCTTCGGCGATGTCGCCACTTGCTATGGTTTGGTAAGTGCTATCCACATGAATATTGGCGAAGTGAATTTTTTGTCGACCACCCTCAGCATCCACATATTCATAATCACCTTTTGCGTTGTAATCTCGCTTAGCATGAATAGCCACCTCTGCCTCTAAAATGGTGTGGTATTGCGTTAAATTATTGGCAATAATTTTAGCATGTTCAAACGATTTCATTTTTGCATCTTTTTCTACCATCACCTCTCCGTCAACAGGAAAAATACGCGCATCGGCCACGTTGATGTATTTAACTTCGTGGGCTTTGATGATGTAGTTTTGGATATCGAAATTTGCTTTAGGAGAAATAAACTTCAATGAATCTTGTTTAGGGTGCGTAGAAATGAACTCAGAACCTGATAAATCCAAATCACTGGAGCCACCTGCACCATCTGCGGCCTTTGCCTCTCCTTTACTGGTACTTAGCTCTAAAACGAATTTATCCATGAACCATTTAAACTGATCCATGTAACACACATATTGATTCACCGGAAAATCTACAAAAGAAGCACCTCCATTGGCGACAAACTCACCTTCACGCTTATCGAAATCGATGGTTGATTCAACGTTTTTGGTAGCGAAAGCAATTGACCCATCCTGCTCGCTACCTTGCGCAGCTTTCAATTTAAAATCGGAAGTATCTGCTTTAAATTTTCTGTTTTTAAAATCGAAATCTTTAGATGCCAACTCAGCATTTTCAAAATCTACCACACCAAATCCACCCATTTTTTCGGCACCATAAATCATAGTTCCTTTCAATTTAGCTTGAGTACCGAACATATCAATAGGATTGGTAATTACACCCGCCCACAATTTGTCTTTGTAAGGTTCGAAATGAAATTTAAGATTGGTACCTGCGGCACTTGGATATTCTACACCGTCTTTTCTTTCTTTAACATCGAATGTTTTAGCAATAGCATTAACAGCATCGACAAAGAAAACAAAGTCATCTGAATAAGTGGTAGAGGTAATATAATCGAGCTTACCATCACCGCGAATACCTCTATTGCTTAAAGCAATATCCATAAAATACATGGCCTTACCGCCATAAATAGGCAAACCATCTTTAGGTGCAGGGTGTTTAAATCCTAAAGAGTGATCATTTTGAACACGAATCGTTTCTTCAAAATCGGGGAAGATGCCACCCGAAGTAAAAGTACCATCGAAGCTAATACTATTTCTATCGAGCGTATTTAAACTATCAATAATAAATGGCTTAATGGTGAAATAAACTTTAGATCGCGCATAAGCTTTGCCTTGCTCATTTCTTTTATCGAAAAATACTTTTGAAATAGAATCGGAAGTATAAATAGGGTAAGAAGGAAAAGAGTCGATTTTAATACCCGACTTGTTAAAAGGCTTATCGATAAAAATTCTACCGTACGATTTTTCGATGGTACTTTCTACACGTTTCATTTGCACTTTACCTTCTACTGTTTGTTCAATGGTTGGCGCAAACATTCGCACAGAATCGGCGTTGATGACTTCAATTTTAAACTCATCGTATTTAAATTCGAACTGCTTACCGAAAAATTCGAACATCCCCGATTTTATAGCCCCACCAAAAGTCATGTCGCGATTTTTGTGCAAGACAACTTCGCCATACATGGGTTGAAAATACACCTTACGACCCTCGCTTAACATTACCTTTTTAACCCCGCGCACAATCATGTCGCAGCTATCGGTAAGCAACAAAGTAGCATTTGGTTTATCGGCAATATCAGAATGGATAGAAATATTATCGTAATCTTCTTTTTTCGATTTAGCATATAAATAGTGGTACAATTTATCTTTTACCACTACTCTGCCTGCGTTAAAATCGATATCGATGAATCCGAAATTGGCCAAAACAATCAACTGATTTTTAACATCATTTTCGTCGAGATGAACGTAACTCACGTAATCGCTTATATTAAAATCACGTTGTTTGTTGTTTCTTTTATCTACAAACATTTTCATTTGTGCCAAAGGATGTTGATCTGAAATACCTTGCAGCGCAACAAATCGACTTTCATCGTAAAAATTTGAAGACTCTAAATCCATTTCATGAGTAGAAGAACCAATGATGGCACTCATAACAATGGCGGGTGTATCCACTCTCCATCGCAACCACTCTACATCGATATCAATGTCGTGGTAAGTATCGTAATAAGGCGATTTAGACAAGCCCGTTTTTTTATCACGATACAAAGTAATAAGTTTCACAGATTCAATGTATTTAAACTGCAAACTAGGGTGATAAATCGAATCGTTTTTCACACGAATAACCACAGAAGCATCTGAAGAAACCATGGTGCTATCGGTTATAGAAAAGTACTCGGCACTTAACTCCATCGTAGGTTTATTTTGGTATTTAAAAATTAGTTTCGCTCTATTTTCAGCCGTACCTTGCGCCAAGAAACGAGAGCCTTTAATGGCAAAACCGCCATCAAAATCTACATCTTTTGAAATGTTGTTAATCTTTATACTTTTGTCGTAAGAAACGAAACTAGGAAAACTCGAACTACTTGAATCTACATCGGCTTGAATACGCTCTTCTAATCGACCTTTTTGCGCTGTAGCAAAGTATTTAGAATTGAAGTAGGTAACAGAATCGGCAGAATATTTAGAAAACCGAAGATTGATTTTATACTTATTTAGCATGGCATACGACACTTTTTTAGGTACACCAACGCGCTCCCAAGTTACCGTTCCTCCTGTGCCAAAGAAAGTTAGCGAGCTTGGGTAGTACACCCCTTTTGTTTCGTAGATGTAAGAAGTGTCGCGTTTCGACACGCAGAACAAAGTCATTTTTTCTGGAAAAACCACTTTTGGCAAAGAATCATAATCGAAAGTAAAAGACTTAGAAGTCCCCGTCCACCGCACACCTGGTGACACATAAATAGATCCATACAAAAAGAGGTTATTGGTAGTATTGATAAAGTTGCCAAAACCGCGTAAGTTACCGCCCATTAATTTTTTTAAGGTACCATTCCAAGCCGAGAAACTCATTTCAGATTGATCGGTAATGATGAATCCCAGCAAAGAAGTAAGATAATTTTGAAAATCGGGCATAGCCTTCATTCTCTTGCTGAGCATGAGGTTACACATATCGTAGATATCATCTTTTTGATCGAGATTGAATTTTCTGGTGGTAGCCGAATAAGCAAAAGTGTTGGTGAGTCCGAGCTTCTCTAATCTCTTCTTAAAAATCTCATTTACATTCTTGTAAAACTTCTCTTCTTTTTTAAGTTCCATTGGCGTGGTGTTCCAGGCAGCTTCAAACTCAGCCATCAATACTTCACCTTCATCGGGCATTGAAGTGGTGATGAAGGTGTGCATCTCTTCAAAAAACTTATCAGAATCTTTGGTAAACTGTTTTAAAACAGGAGCCTGAGCAAACATTAAAGAAGAACCAAGCAAAAACAAAGAAAGCAGTAGTTTTCTCATTCGAAATATTTTTATTTTTTACACTTAATCAAAACCCAACTGCCTGAAAAATTGGGTGAAGCCAACTCTTCTCTTGAAGTTACTAATTTAGCAAACACCAAGCCAAGCGACGTTATTTTATCTTTGAGCACTTCTACATCTTGCAATAGAAATCCGCTAATGATAAGGAGTCCGTTTGTGCTTAGCGATTTAACATACTCTTCCATATCTGCCAACAATATATTTCTATTAATGTTCGCCAAAATGATATCAAAACCTTTGTTATCAATAGAGGTGACATCGCCTTTTAACACTTCTATGTGCGTGCAATTGTTCTTCTCTAAATTCTCCACGCAATTCTCGTAAGCCCACTCATCAATATCAATAGCCACAATATCTCTGGCGCCCATTTTCTCGGCCAAAATGGCCAAAATACCAGTACCGCTGCCCATATCGAGCACGCGTTTGTTTTGCCAATCGATGTCTTTCATTTCCTGCATCATCAAAAAAGTAGTTTGATGGTGACCAGTGCCGAACGACATTTTAGGCTCAATAATAATTTCGTATTTAAATTTCTTTGTGATGGTATGAAAGGGAGCTTTCACCAAGCACCAATCACCTACCTCGATAGGTGAAAAAGAACTTTCCCAGTTGGCATTCCAATTTACATCGGGTAAATCTTCCACACTGTAAGTGAGTTCTACTTCATTTTGATATTGCTCTTTCAAAGAAGAAACTACTTCTTCTTTGAACAAGTCTTTTTGCACAAAAGCCTTAAAGCCATTGGGTGTTTCTTCAAAACTGTCGTAACCTTCATCGGCCAAAGCAGAAATAAAAATATCACTCCATGGATCTAAGGGTTTTAACAAAACATTTATTTGAATATAAATCATTTGCTTTGTTCAATGTTCAATGTTCAATGTTCAATGTTCCGTAACGCTTTAAGTACGCTAACTTTGAACATTGAACTTTAAACATTGAACGATTTTTTAAAAAGCTGCAACTATTCCAAGGAAATCTTCGGCTTTCAATGCAGCACCCCCAATCAATCCGCCATCTACATCTTTCTTGCTGAAAATTTCTTTAGCGTTATCAGGCTTGCAGCTACCACCATACAAAATGCTAATTTCTTCGGCAACAGCAGCACCATATTTATCGGTAAGTAACTGACGAATGTATGCATGAATTTCTTGCGCTTGATCAGGAGAAGCCGTTAAGCCAGTGCCAATAGCCCAAACGGGCTCATAAGCAATAACCACTTTCAATACCTCTTCAGCAGAAAGATGAAAAAGCTCGTCGTTCATCTGACGCTTAACCACTTCAAAATGGCGACCCGATTCTCTTTCTTCTTTCACCTCACCGTTGCAATAAATTGGTGTTAATCCTTTTGACAAAACCACATTTATTTTTTTAGCGATAGAAGCACTTGTTTCACTAAAATACTGACGGCGCTCTGAGTGTCCGACAATGATGTATTCGGCACCAATAGTCTGAATCATAGTAGCGGAAATCTCACCAGTGTAAGCACCATTTTCTTCTTGGTGACAGTTTTGCGCAGACAATTTAATAGAGCTTCCATGTACTGCTTTTGCAGCATCAGAAAGCATTACATAAGTTGGTGCAACAATAATGTCGACACCCAATTTTTGCACTTTAGGTGCCCCTGTTTTAATTGCTTCAATTAAGCTTAAACCTTCGGCAATGGTTTTGTTCATTTTCCAGTTACCGGCAACAATTTTGCGTCTCATAAATCTTCGTTAGAATAATTAATATTTAGTTGTTCCATTAAATCCTCAAAATCGGGAAAGTCATTGATATGCCATTGTCTCAGCACCTTTCCATCTTTGATGAGAAGGAGTCCGGGATTTGAGCGTATCATCGTTTTCAACACCGTTTCATCACTTCCCAAAAAAGGAAAAGGTGTTTGTAATTCTGCGCTGTGGCGAAATGCACCTATACAATCAATACCCGATGCCGTTAACCCAATAAAGCGCATTTCTTCTTTTTCGGCCTGTTTAGCAAAATCGTTAATTTTTTCGAAGTTACTTCTAGTGTTTTCACTAGCTTTAAAATCAATGGCTACTTTACCTTCCATTTGAAACTCACCTAGCTTTTGCAAGTTGTAGGTCACCAATAAAAAAGTATAGCCAGTATCTAACAACACCAGAGGAAAGATGTTATCGCCATTCTCATCGGTCATGGATAAATCGGTGATTTTAGGGTCGACACCCGGCACCAAAATCTCTTCACGCATGCTCACAAACTTATAGTTAGCGAAATCTTTAGGATAATCGGCAAACTCTTGTTCATTGCCTGTTTTGATATTTTTCAACGTATAGAAATATTTTTTCTTAGCCTCGATACGTGTAGTATTAAATCGCAAATCGGCGCCTTCCACATAAGGTCCTTCATTGGCAAACCAAAGCACATTGCTTAAGTTGAAAGGTAAGTGACGATAGGTGTAAATAGTAAACAAAGAAGCACATAGTAAAGAGACACCGACGGTAATTTTATCACCTATTTCTTCAAATATAGAATTGATAGAACGGCGATAAATAAAGAGAACAATAATAAAAACCAACAAGAACAAATCTTTCATGAACGACTCAAAGGGAGTAAGTTCAATCACTGTTCCAAAACATCCGCAGGTTTTTACAATTTCAAACTTCCACGAAACAAAGGTTAAGAAGGTGAAAAATACAATTAATACCAAGGCACTTGTTGCAACATAGCGCATTTTGGTTCCTATGATAATGCAAACGCCCAAAGCCACCTCAACAACCACTAAAACCATGGCAAATGGCAACGATGCATCGTGCAGCAAGCTCATGCACCAAATGCAAAACTCTAATAAAAAATCGGGTAAGAAAGAAGCGTGAGTATCTATTCTAAATTGAAGTTTGGTAGAAAAAACTTCAAAATATTCTTGTAATTTATAGGCGAAACCGAGCGGGTCGTTGGCTTTCACTATTCCCGATAAGAAGAAAAGAAATCCGGTTACGATTCTCGATATCCAAATTAATAACTTCATTCTTCTAAACGAATTAAAGCGAAAATACTGTAGTTGATAATGTCTAAATAATTGGCATCTAAACCTTCTGAGACTATAGTTGCACCTCGATTGTCTTCAATTTGCTTAACGCGCAACAACTTCATTAAAATTAAATCGGTTAAAGAACTAACGCGCATTTCTCGCCAAGCCTCACCGTAATCGTGATTTTTATTGAGCATTAAGCTTTTAGCCTGTTCTAAATATCCTTGGTGCATTTTAGCAATTTCATCATGCGAAACGCTATCACTCATCTCTACTCCTCTTTCCAATTGAATTAAGGCCATTGCGCAATAATTAATTATTCCAACGTATTCGGAAGCAACGCCTTCATCCACCTTCGACACCCCTTTTTCTTCTATAGTTCTGATGCGTTGTGCTTTAATAAAAATTTGATCGGTAAGAGAAGTAGTTCTTAAAACTCTCCACGCTGCACCATAGTCCTTCATCTTTTTAACAAATAAGTCAACACACTGGTTGATGATTTTATTAAACTCTTGCTCTGTTTTTGCGCTCATTGATTACCTTAGCCTTATGATTTTTTCAGATGTGCAAGTTAGTGCTTTTTACAACAATTTTAGCCTCAATTGTAGAGGTAAAATAGTTGATTTATCAACACCCTTGGTGATGGGGGTTATCAACTGCACTCCCGACTCATTTCACGCCGACAGCAGGGCGGAAAGCATTGAAAAAGCGCTGCTTTTGGCGAAGAAGCACATCAATGAAGGGGCCGCCATTTTAGACATTGGAGCTTACAGTAGTCGGCCGGGAGCGGAAAACATTTCCCCGCAAGAAGAAATCAAGCGATTGTATGCCGTTGTGGAAGCAATCAGGAAACAATTTCCCGAAGTCTTGATAAGCATCGATTCGTTTAGAGCGGAGGTGATTGAAAAAGTTTTGCCATTAGGTATTGATATAGTGAATGATATTTCGGGTTTAGCCAATGAAAAGTTATTAGAATTGATTTCGGGTAAAAACATCGCTTATGTTTTGACGCACAGCCAAGGCACTCCTCAAAATATGCAAATCAATCCTACTTATAAAAATGTGAGTACAGAGGTGTTTAGCTTTTTCAAAGAGAAAATTGAAATTATTAAAAAACACGGTATACAAGACATCATCATCGATCCCGGATTTGGTTTTGGAAAAACCTTAGAACACAATTTCGACTTGTTTAAAAACATCCCTTTTTTAAAGAGTTTAAACACGCCAATTTTAATTGGTATTTCTCGAAAATCGATGATTAGCAAAACATTGAATTGCAGTGCAGTGCATGCATTAAATGGAACAACAGCGCTGCATGCAGTAGCTTTACAAAAAGGAGGAAATATATTGAGGGTGCACGATGTGAAAGAGGCTATAGAAACGGTGAAATTAAATCTCTATTTGTAAGCCATCATAAGCCAACTCCACATTAACAGGCAATTCTTTGCTCACAGCTTCATGTAAGCCCAATTGGTGACTTATATGCGTGAAATAAGCTTTTTCGGGATTTATCTTTTTAACCAATTCTATAGCTTCTTCGAGAGTAAAATGTGAAATGTGTTTTTCGCGGCGAAGCGCATTTAATACTAACACCTTCGTGCCTTTTATTTTTTCAATTTCTTGCTTAGAAATATAGTTAGCGTCAGTGATATAAGTGAAATCGTTTACCCTAAAACCAAGCACGGGTAATTTATAATGCAACACTTGAATAGGAATAAACTTTACACCACTTACATCGAATGGATCGGTATCAATAGTATGAACATTTATTCGGGGAATTCCCGGATAATTAGCCTCCGAAAAAACATAATGAAACTCGCGTTTTAATGCTATTTGCACTTGTTCGCTGGCGTACACATCCATGTGCTTGCCCGAGAAATAATTGAAAGCACGAACATCGTCTAAGCCCGCAACATGATCTTTGTGTTCATGCGTAAAAACAACAGCTTCGAGAGTCTTCACATTTTCGCGCAACATTTGTTGGCGAAAATCCGGACCAGAATCTATCACTATATTTTTTCCATCAACCTCAATCATCACCGAAACACGCAATCGCTTGTCTTTAGGATTTGAAGAAGTACAAACCTCGCAACCGCATGCAATTAGCGGTATACCTTGAGATGTGCCGGTGCCGAGGAAGGTGATTTTCATTGACACGCTAAAATCAATTTATGTAAAAAGGGAATATCTTTTTTAACGGTTTGCCAAATTACGTCTAAATCAACATCAATATAGTTGTGAATCAACTTATCGCGCATACCTGCCATTTCTTTCCATGGAACAGTATTGTATTTTGATTTATAATCAACAGAAATCTGCTTTGTCGCTTCTCCTATAATTTCGAACTGACGAATTACTGCATCTTGAA
>CAMDPJ010000034.1 GCA_945903925.1 Chryseobacterium gleum | reverse complement strand
AAAAACATCTAAATTATCCAACACGCTGCGCTGTCCGGCAAAATCATCAAAATGCTTAGGCCTTAGAACTTTTTCAAATTCCTTTTCGGTAGAGCTTAATTTTTCGTTATTAGGGTTTAGTGCTTCGTTCACAGGATATGTTCAATGTTTAAAGTTCAATGTTCAACGGAACATCACAACGATCAAATTTAAGGGTTTCAATTCTACTTTTGCATTTGGCTAACATTAAACTTTGAACATTAAACATTGAACAATAGAAAAGCCCCCTTGAATTATCAAGAGGGCTTTCTTTATTTCTTAAATCTTAATGACCTTCAGATTCTCCATCTTTAAGCGGAACTGTTTGGTCTACAAAGTCTACATCATAACCAGGTTTGCTGTAGTCGTATGGCCATCTGTGTACCTCAGGAATTTTGCCTTCCCAGTTACCATGAATTCTTTCAACGGGAGCAGTCCACTCTAAAGTATTTGAACCCCAAGGATTTTGAGTAGATTTTCTTCCTTTGAAAATGCTATAGAAGAAGTTGAAGATAAAAATCAACTGACCAATTGCAGCCATAATAGCGAAACAAGTGATAATTACGTTAATGTTCTCCATGCCTTGGAACATTTCGTACTCCTCATTTGAATAATATCTTCTTGGCACACCCGCCAATCCTAAGAAGTGCATTGGGAAGAATACGCCATACACACCTGAAATGGTCATCCAAAAGTGCAAGTACCCCATTTTTGGCAACATAAATTTACCATAAAATCTAGGGAACCAATGGTAAACACCTGCGAACATACCAAAAATAGCACCTGCACCCATTACGATGTGGAAGTGACCCACTACAAAGTAAGTATCGTGAATATTGATGTCCAAAGCTGAATCTCCTAAAATTAAACCGGTTAAACCGCCAGAAATGAATAAAGAAACCATCCCTATAGCAAACATCATTGCCGGCGTTAAGCGAAGATTACCTTTCCAGATTGTTGCAAGGTAGTTGAATACCTTGATAGCTGAAGGAATAGCGATCAATAAAGTTGTAAATGTAAATACAGTGCCTAAGAAAGGATTCATGCCTGTCATGAACATATGGTGACCCCACACGATGAAGGATAAGAATGCAATGGCCAATACCGATACAATCATCGCTCTGTAACCAAAGATTGGTTTTCTAGAGTTGGTCGAGATTACCTCAGAAGTTAAACCCAAAGCAGGTAATAAGATAATATAAACCTCAGGGTGACCTAAGAACCAGAACAAGTGTTCGAATAATAATGGAGAACCCCCAGTTGCTTCTAATGGAATACCACTCATAAAGATATCAGACAAGTAGAACGCAGTTCCGAAGGATCTATCGAACATTAAAAGTAATGCGCAAGACAACAATACAGGGAAAGAAAGAACACCTAACACTGCAGTAATCAAGAAACACCAAATGGTTAATGGCATCCTTGTCATTGTCATACCTTTAGTTCTCAAGTTGAAAACAGTAACGATATAGTTCAAGCTACCCAACAAAGAAGAAGCAATGAATATCGCCATAGAAACCAACCACAGAGTCATGCCTAAGCCAGAACCTGGAATAGCTTGCGGTAAGGCTGAAAGCGGAGGATAAACCGTCCAACCAGCAGATGCCGGACCACCTTCAACGAAACATGAAGCAATCATAATTACAGAAGAAATGAAGAACAACCAGTAAGAAATCATGTTCAATAAACCGGAAGCCATGTCTCGCGCTCCTAACTGATAAGGAATCAATAGATTAGAAAAAGTACCGCTTAATCCACCTGTTAATACAAAGAACACGATAATGGTACCGTGAATTGTAACCAAGGCGAGATACATATCGGGCGTAAGAACACCTTCAGGAGCAAATTTATCACCTAAAAAGAAATTTGAAAAAGCAAAACCTTCACCAGGCCACGCCAATTGCAAACGAAAAAGGATTGACATACCCATCCCCACAACCGCCATGATGATGGCAGTAATTAAGAATTGCTTCGCAATCATTTTATGATCCTGAGAGAAAATATACTTTGTTATAAAAGTCTCATGGTGCTCGTGGTGACCGTGGTCGTTACCGTGATCATCGTGCCCGTGTGCTTCATGTCCGTGTTCGTGTGCTGACATTTTTTATCGTTTTATAAGTTTCTAATCAATCTTTTAATTTCCTGCTATTTCTTCACCAAAAGTTTTGGCTGCTTTCATTTTAGCATCAAAATCTTTTTGCTCCAAAACAACAATTGGGAAGCGCATTTTGTAGTGGGAAGCACCACAAATTTTGTTACAAACCAATTCGTAAGAATAGAATGTTTTTCCTTCCTTAGCTGCTTCTTTTTTCATTTCCTCGGCAGTATATCTTGGCTTAAAGGTAAACTGAGTGGTCATACCTGGAACACAATTCATTTGCGCACGAAAGTGAGGAAAATAAGCCGAATGAAGAACATCTTTAGAGCGGAAACTGAAGTGGTGATTTCTTCCTTTGCATAAAAACAAAGTATCTCTTATGACAATATCATCTTCAGCTACAGAATAATTTGCTTTTTCAGCAATTAATTTTTTCAATCGTCTCTCATTTGCTTTCCAAGCAGACAATTGAGATTCAGCCTCTGCCAATTCTTCTGATTTACCAGACCACTCCCCCTTCTCAACCAATGAATCTAACACTTTAACCTGACCTTCTAATTGAGCAATTGAAGCAATCGTTCCAACCAAAGCAGAATCTAAAGTAGCTTCGGTTACAATTCCTAAAGAGTTTGAACTAGTTATAGCAGAGAAATTTACTTTACCCAATTGGTTGTCTTTACCAGAGTAGTGTGCAGTCCATTTAAATTGCTCACCAACCAATTCCACTTGCAAAGTATTTTTATCATCTTCGGGATTTATTACAGCATCCCAAGTAGCCAAACCGTAAAAAACCAAAGACAACAATACAATCGCAGGAATGACAGTCCAAGCCATCTCTAATTTATTGTTGTGCGGAAACCACAAAGCCTTTTGATCTTTCTTTTTATAGTACTTAAAAATAAAAGCAAAAAGCAAAGTATGAGTTACAAAGAACACAAACAAAATCAAGTACATCGTTACCCAAAAAAGTTCGTCAATTTTATCACCATGTTCAGCCGCAGAGACAGGAAGAATAAATTCACCCCAACCAACCATTTGAGCTAACAAAGTACCAAACAATAAAACACCAAACAAAGCGTACAAAAACCCTTGCGTTTTTATTTCAGATAAAGAGACATACTCTTCATCATTTGCCATTTTAGTTGATAACTCATGAGAGCGCATCACTTTCGCGACTGCTACAATCACTATTAAAACCGTTATTAAAACCAATAATTCCATTCCTGTATATTTTTAACTTCCAACTTCTAGTTTATTAATGATATAAGTTCTTGCTTTCTTCCAAGTATGGGTGATTTTTCACCAACAATGGGCGACTTGCTACTGATCTTAAAACCACGAACAAGAAAGCACCAAGGAAAATAAAGAAGAACCCAAATTCAATTAAACCAATTTTACCTTGCTCCTTCATTGATGAAGGAATGATTAACAACTGAACATCAATCCAATGCGTAATAAAGATGATGCAGCCAATCACAGTAATTAATCCCTTTTTCTTTTTAGCGTCAGCGTCCATTAAACCAACCATTGGTAGTGCAAAATTCACCAACATCATTCCGAAGAAAACAAATTTATAATCTTGAATTCTTGCGACGAAAGGAGCCACCTCCTCAGGTATATCTGCATACCAAATCAACATAAATTGAGCGAACCATAAGTAAGTCCATAAAAAACTTAAGGCAAACATCCATTTACTTAAATCATGTAAGTGACCTTTTTCAACCCAAGGCATTAAGCCTTTGCTTTGCAGGTACACAATCAATACGATAGTAGTTATGATAGAACTAATCCAGAAACCAGCAAATACGTACCATCCGTAAAGAGTGCTGAACCAGTGCACATCAGTTGACATTAGTAAGTCCCAAGCCAAAATAGAAGAACCATATCCAAACAACACTAAGAAAATAGCGGCGCTTGTTATGTTTTTAAAGTGAATACGCGTTCCACCTTCAGCATCTTCCAACAATGAATTTTTTCTAAATTTAGCACCGAAGTACCAGAAAACACCACCAAAAGCTAAGAATCTTATCAAGTGCATCAAACCATCACCAGCACTAATATTAAAATAGTTTGATTTATGGGTAATGATTGGATCATAATCTGCGTGATTGATATCGTAAACGTTTGGATCCATCCAGTGGTAGATATGATGCATGTGGAATTTACCCGCTAAAATCACCACTAAAATCACAGCCAAACCAATAGGCAACCAAGTAATCAACGCTTCTAAGACTCTTTTATAAACAATAGTATAAGCAGCTTCTGCGGCATACTGCAATGCTAAAAAGAACAAAGCGCCCAATGCAATGCCAAAGAAATAGAAGCCGTTGCCTAAAAGGTCAACCCAAATTCTTTGTCCCAAACCAGTTCCTTCAGAATACTCATAATGAGCATCCAAAGCCAAGCCTAATCCCAATAGCACAACACCTCCTGTAATTAACGTAAGGATGAATTTTTTTGCGCCTGATGAAAATGTATATTCCATTTTCTGTTTTTTTTAAAGTCCTAAAATCAATTTATTTCATTTGTAAAGAGTCGGCAGAAGCCACATCAGTTGAATCTGAAGCAGCAGGAGCACCCAATTTACCTTGTAATTTTTGCACGTAGTACACAATCTTCCATCTTTCTGTTTGAGAAATTTGCGAGGCGTGCGACCCCATATTTCCTTTACCATAATGAAGGGTATAGAAAATTTTTCCTTCCGGAAGATCTTTTAAAGCAGCCGTGTAAGATGGAGGTGCAGGGAAAACTTCGTTTTTCACCATTTGTCCGTCACCTTCTCCTTTTTCACCATGACAGTGGTCGCAGAATATTTCATATAATTCTTTTCCTTGTTTAACCAAGATATCAGAAAAAGGAAGTGGGTTTTTTAATTCCAAGCCGGCTCTTTCGTACTCTTCCATTGATTGAGCGAAACGAAAAGGAGTAAATCCAACAGGAACAGTGCCTTTAACGGGTATGAAGTGCGTATAACCACTTTTCAGTCTGTTGAGGAAAGCAGTAATTTCAGCTGCATCATCTTCCCAAGTTAGGCCTCTTTCTTCCATTAATCTTTCTACAATACCTGCAGAATCCAAATCACCTTTTTTAATGTACGTTTCATAAGAAGGAGAACGGTACATGTCAGGCATATACTCCACCCCTGGACTATCAGGATCTGAAGTACAGGCAAATAAAGCAGAAGCAAAGATAGTTGCGAAGCTTAGTTTACCGATATATTTAAACATCATGTTCATATAATTGTCTTCTTTTAAGCAGCTTTTTTATTGATTTCAATAGCTCCAGTCTCTCTCAACAAAGCGATGGTTTCAGCTTCTTTAGATTCATCAACATGAATCTCCATTACAAACTTATCATCGGTTGTTCTAGGGTCGGGATTTTTAGCTTTCATTCCAGGAAGAGTTTTATTTCTCAGGAAGTACGTAATAGCCATACCGTGTGCGGTACAAAATACCGTAAACTCAAAAGCAACTGGAATAAAGGCAGGTAAATTTTGCATTAAATTGAAGTTTGGTTTACCACCAATATTCATAGGCCAGTCAACAATCATGAAATAATTCATACCTATTAAGGCAAGAGACAAACCTGTTAAACCGTAGAGAAAAGCGCAAATAGCCAAACGTGTTTTTCTCACTCCAATCACGTCATCAATGCCGTGCACCGGAAACGGAGAGAACACATCTTTCACCTGCAAACCTTTCGCAACAACCTTCTTTGCCCCTTCAAGCAAAACGTGGTCATCATCATACATTGCGTAAATTACTGTACTCATTTCCTTTATATTTTCTTTCTTATTAAACTTATTAATGTTTGCTTCCTTCAGCTACAGTAATGTGCTCACCAGCACGCAACTGTTTCAACTGAGACTCACCTGTAGTTCTCAAAATTGTTTTCACCTCATTCAATGCCAATACTGGGAAGACACGAGCATAAAGCAAGTACAATACGAAGAAGATACCAATGGTTCCTAAGAACAAGCCCATATCTACAAAGGTAGGATGGAACAAACTCCAAGAAGAAGGAACGTAGTCACGGTGAATTGAAGTCACGATGATTACAAAACGTTCGAACCACATACCAATATTTACAACGATAGACAAGATGAAAGTGAAGGTTAAATTTCTTCTCCATTTTTTCACCCACATCAACTGCGGAGAAACAACGTTACATGTCATCATAGCTGCATAAGACCACCAGTACCAACCAGTAGCGCGGTTCATGAAAGCATAGCCTTCATACTCTACACCAGAATACCAAGAGATGAATAACTCAGACAAGTAAGCAACACCCACCATTGAACCGGTCAACATGATGATAATGTTCATATACTCGACATGTTTAACTAAGATATAATCTTCTAAGTGCAATACTTTTCTCATCACCAACATCAAGGTACAAACCATTGCGAATCCAGAGAACACTGCACCAGCAACGAAATATGGTGGAAAAATAGTGGTATGCCATCCAGGAATTACTGAAGTAGCAAAATCCATAGATACAATCGAGTGAACCGAGAACACTAACGGGGTAGCCAAACCAGCCAAAACCAGAGAAACCTCTTCAAAACGATTCCAGTGTTTAGCAGAACCCGTCCAGCCAAATGCCAAAATGCTATATGCTTTTTTCGCTGCAGGTTTAACTGCTCTATCACGAATGGTAGCGAAATCGGGAATTAAACCGATGTACCAAAACACTAACGATACGGAGAAATAAGTAGATATCGCGAACACGTCCCAAAGCAACGGGGAGTTAAAGTTAACCCATAAAGAACCGAATTGATTTGGTAAAGGTAATACCCAGTAAGCCAGCCAAATTCTTCCCATGTGTAATAAAGGGAACAAAGCTGCCATGATTACGGCGAAAATCGTCATTGCTTCAGCAGAACGATTAATCGCCATTCTCCAACGTTGACGGAACAATAGCAATACGGCAGAAATCAAAGTACCGGCATGACCGATACCAACCCACCAAACAAAGTTGGTGATATCCCATGCCCAATCCACAGTTTTATTTAAACCCCAAACACCAATACCCACACCAACGGTGTAGAATATACAGCCAACTCCCCAAAGGGCAAGCAATGCTGCAAGGGAAAAAACCATGTACCACATTTTGCCTGCTTTACCTTCTACAGGTGCGCAAACGTCCTCTGTAATCTGGTGGTAAGTTTTATTACCAAGAATTAAAGGCTCTCTAATATCTGCTTCTACGCGATGCATTCTTCAGTATTTAAAATATTAAACTTCTTTACTATCTAAATTTCTAACTTTTGTCATGTAGTAGACGTTTGGTTTAACACCAACTTCTTCTAGCAACACATAAGATCTTTGGTTTTGCGACGCTTGGTGAACATAAGAATTCTTGTCATTCAAGTCACCAAACTTAATGGCACCAGAAGCACAAGCCTCAGAACAAGCAGTGTCTATAGAGCCATCGTTAACAGGAGTTCCTGCTTTTTTAGCATCTAATTTACCCGATTGAATTCTTTGAACACACATTGAACATTTCTCGATAACCCCTCTAGAACGAACCACAACGTCAGGATTCAATACCATACGGCCTAAATCATCTTGTGCAGGGTTAACTTTGTTGAAGTCAGGGTATTGAGTCAATCTTAATGAATCGTATTGGAACCAGTTGAATCTTCTCACTTTGAACGGACAGTTGTTAGCGCAGTAACGCGTACCGATACAACGGTTGTAAGTCATTTGGTTTAAACCTTCCTCAGAGTGAGTGGTAGCAGCAACCGGACAAACAGTTTCGCATGGCGCATGGTTACAGTGCTGGCACATCAATGGTTGGAAAACTACTTGTGGCTCATCATCATCTGGCACCTCAGCGTTACGGTACTCACCTATAGAACTTAAATCTTCTAATTCAGTAACTTTTTTATCATTTACCGTTGAAGAGAAATAACGGTCGATACGAATCCAGGCCATTTCACGACTTCTTCTTACCTCGTCTTTACCAACAACAGGAATGTTATTTTCAGATTGACAAGCAGTAGCACAAGCACCACAACCAGTGCAAGTATTTAAGTCGATAACCATACCCCAACGGTGACCTAAGTCAACACCGTGATCGGCCCATAAATCTAACTCTTCTGGTTTTTTCTTCTTGCCGTATGTATCTTTCAAATACATTTGCTCATTGTATTCACCTTCGGCTTTAGCGTCTTTGGTATTTTTGAAAATATCGTAAGTCGTTTCGTTCACCATTTTTCTACCCATCATCGTGTGATGAGTTTGAGTAGTAGCCAGCGGATATGTAGATTCTGTTTTAGTGATTTTTACAGTAGAATTGTATTGGAAATCAGCAGTAATTAAAGGGAAAGCATTTTGTCCGATTAACTTATTGTCGGCAAATAAATCTCCACTCCACTCTTCTCTTGATAAACCTTCAGTGATAGATCTGCCGTAACCTAAAGCGATACCAATGGTTTTTTTAGCTTGGCCAGGTAAAGGATAAACTGGTAAAGTTAAAGTAACGCCGTTAGCCTCAACAGTAACTACTTTCGCAGGATATTTCTCACCTAAATACAATTCGTTGTGACCTTCGTAATTATCTGGAGTTGATTTACCAAACAACTCTAATAAATCAGAAGGATGCATAGTAACATAGTTGTCCCAAGTTACTTTAGTAATTGGATCTGGCAATTCTTGTAACCACGGGTTTAAAGCATGACGACCATCGCCCATACCTGTTTTCACATACAATTCCACTTCCCACTCATTTGCACCAGAAGCTTTGAAAGAAGCTATTGCGGTGCTAATATCCGAAGAAGTTACAGGTGCAGCAATAGAAGCTGTTGAATCAGAAGCTGCTATCGATAGTGCATTCGCAGAAGAAGCTACATAAACACCACTTTCTACAGCAGCATACCATTGAGAAGTTGAAAGGGCCATGGCAGTCCAGTTGGCCTGCACATAGTCACCATAAGTAGCTGTATTGCCTGCTAATGAGAGCAAAGACTCTTGCCACTGCCGAGTACTAAATAATTTTGAGATTACCGGTTGAGCGATATTGTAAACTCCTTTGGTTGGATTGTAATCATTCCAAGACTCCAAATAGTGATTATCGGGAAGTATAAAATCAACTTCAGCACCTGTTTCGTCTAAGCGATCGCCTAAGTAAACTTTCAGGTTAACTTTAGACAATGCTGTTTTAAAACTAACTTTTTTAGCACCAAGTTTTGCTGGAGATGTATAAACCGGATTAACACCAGCGATTAATATAGCATCAACAGATCCAGCCGCCATGTTATTCACTAAAGTTGCGAAATCAACATCATTACCTTTTCTAATATTCAATGTATTTTCTAAATCTACAGTAGCACCAGTATTCTTAAGTACTCTGTTTATTTCAGCTACAACGACTTGAACATTAACATCATTACTTCCAGAAACCACTAAACCGCTGACACCAGCTAATTTCAATTCGGCAGCTGCTTTAGTCAATTTCTTTTTAGCAAGTTCATTCAAGCCAGCAGGAACAGTGTTAGAACCACCTAATGCCTTCAATAAGAAAGCCGCGGCAACTCCTTGTTCAGATGGCTTAATGGTACCACGAACATCGGCGTTTGAACCAGTTAATGACAACTTAGATTCAAACTGAAAATGTTTCGACATCCACTCCCCTTCAGGTTTTCTTGTAGATGCGTATTGAGCAGTATATTGATTTGAATTTAACCAGTTCGCCAAGAAATCGGCACCCAAAGAAACAATTACTTTAGCTTTATCAAAACGGTATGCAGGAATGCTATTGTTGTTAGCGCGAAGAATGCCGCTTGAAGAGATAGTATCATAAACTACATGCTCAGCAGATGGGTATTTTGCTTTGAATTCGGAAATGGCTTTCTCAGAAGAAGGAGACATTAAAGTTCCTGTCAAAATAGCAATCTTAGATGAGCTAGCTAATTTTGCGGAAATCTCTTTGTCTACTGCTGACCAAGACAAACCTTTATCCCATTTATCACCCTTTTTACGAGCTGGAGCCTTAGCTCTTTTAGCATCATACAATTCTAAAACAGAAGAGTTAACTCTTGAGTTCAAACCACCACCGGTGATTTCTGAATTTTTGTTTGATTTAATATGGATAGGACGACCTTCTCTTGTTTTAACCAAAACACCAGCAAAATCAAATCCATCGAAATAAGTAGATGCATACCAGTTGGCAACACCAGGCGTAATTTCTTCGGGCTTGTTTAAGTAAGGAATGGCTTTAGTAACGGGAGTTTCGCACGCCGCTAAAGTAGCAGCAGTAACGCTAAATCCAAGATATTTTAAGAAATCTCTGCGGTGAGTTTTGCTTTCACCCAATGATGAATCAGATAAAAACTCATCTACCGGAATATGCTCGGCAAATTCTTTTTGACTTTGCTCTACGAAATGGGGAGCAGCTGATAGCTCGTCAATCCCTTTCCAGTATTTTTTAGTTTCAGTCATAGTTGCAACTATATATAGACCCTGTTACTTATTATTAATAGTGACATTTAGCACATTCTAACCCACCAATTTTTTCAACTGTGAATTTGAAGTCCTTTTTATGTTTGTTTTCTGCTTTCGCGTCTTCGTGGATTTTGAGGTAGTAGTCATTACCAGCAAACTGAACCTCAGTTTCACGGTGACAATTAATACACCAGCCCATAGTCAATTCAGAATATTGTTTTACCTCTTGCATTTTTTCTACTTCACCGTGGCATTTCTGACAAGCCACTTTTCCTACCTCAACGTGCTGAGAGTGATTGAAATAAACGAAGTCTGGCAATTTGTGAACACTGACCCACTCAATCGCGGTATCGTTTCTCATTTTCCCATCCTTAGTTAAGTATTTAGCAGAGTCTGGATTCCAGCCAATGTACGCGTACAACTTCGCGATTTCAGCTGTTCCAGAACCGCTGCCTTTATCGATGTACTTGTGGCAATTCATACAAACATTTGCAGATGGGATACCCGACGTTTTGCTCACTCTAGCAGAAGAGTGGCAGTATTTACAATCAATTTGGTTTTTACCAGCATGTAAATCGTGAGGGAAAGCAATAGGTTGTTTTGGTGTGTAACCTTGGTAGATACCAATTCCTGACAATGCATCCCAGCCAATTTTACCTAGCATTAAGAATATCACAAATCCGATAATAGAAGCTAATTTTTTATGGCCTTTCATCCAGTGACCAATTGCACCCATAAATGTTTTAGATTCTTCGATTTCTTTTCCTTCGCGAGCGTTTATAACATTTTTCATTGAACGGTTAATTCCAGTGAAAATGATAATTACAATGGCTGCAATGGTAATGATAACTAGAATCATCCAAAGATCTGATCCCTCTTCTTCAACCGGAGCTTTAGTAGAATCTGTTAGAGGTGCCACAGCCATAACTTTAGCAGTAGGTCCTTTATCCAAGAAAGCAATAATATCGACTAACTGAGCATCGCTCAAGAAACCGAAAACAGTCATTGCTCTCTTATTATTTTCTTTGTAAATTTTATTTGCGTAAGCATCTCCGCTAGCAATCACCTTGGTGTTGTTCTTAATCCAGGCTTTCAGCCACTCATCCGCAGAAGCAAAACTACCCGGTTGAACGCGGTCTTTAACTCCCATCAATGCTGGCCCAGTTCCTGGTTTATCCCAGTTGTGACAAGTTGCACAATTCGCTTTGAATAATTTTTCTCCCGCTGCAGCATCCTGCGCAGACACATTGGTAGACACAAATAAAAACGTGAAAGCCAAAAATTTAACGAGGGAAGAGATGGATGAGATTTGTCTCATTGTTAATTTATATAAGTTCATTTGATTCTTCTGACCTATTTAAAACAAGCTATTTTATCACATGCAAATTTACAATAATCCTGTTTTTAACCATTGCAATTCCGTGACAATTCACAGGCAGCAAGGTAATTTAAAATGATTCTAAATAAGGAAAATGATCTTTGTGAATAGTGAAGAGCCTGATAAACAATCTATCTAGAAATAAATAAGCGTCTTGCGTTTCCATTTTTGCGATTACAAATTTGTTTATGTATTTTTAAAAACAAGAGGTTTTTAGGCTGTTTGGGGCTGAAATAAACTTGAAAAGGCACAATTGTAGAAAGGTATTTTTTTAGTGATTTATTATTGTAATTTTGACTTTATATACGCTTTATATGAGACTCACGATTTTTGTATTTTTTATCGCATTAAGCAGCAATATTTTTGCTCAAGAAGGCAGTGTTACATTTCATGGTGATTCCTTAATCAATAGCGCCATTCGTTCACACGTTGCGATTAATAAAAAGAATTGTCCGCAATTGATAAAAGGCTACCGAGTGCAAATCTCTTCGGCCAATGGCGCAGATGCAAGATTAAAGACAAGTGCTGATAGAATGAAATTTTTGGCTTTATTTTCCGATGTTCATGCGCACGAATTGTGGGAAGCGCCCAGTTATAAAGTGCGTGTGGGCGATTGCAGAACAAAATTTGAAGCAGAACAATTGAAAAAACAAGTACAAGCTAATTTTCCTTTTTGCTTTGTAGTACCTGATTATATTGATACTCATTATATTAAGGACTGCAAATAATCATATTACGAATAGCACAGTAGTTCCTTCGGGGTACCTCAGGATGACAGCCGCTCTTAGTAGGAGGCTCTTATCCAGTATGTCATCCTGAGGCACCCCGAAGGAACTATTGTCCTACACATCAAAACTAAAAAGCCCCGATGAATTTCTTCGCCGAGGCTTACTTATTTTAATAACTATCTCTTACTTCAAAGTTTGTTTAACCTCAACCTCTTCGTAAGCTTCAATAATATCACCAACAGCGATGTCGTTGAATTTCTCCACGTTCAATCCGCATTCGTAGCCATGAGCCACCTCTTTCACATCTTCTTTGAAACGTTTCAGTGAACCAAGCTCACCAGAGTAAATTACGATACCATCACGAATAACGCGTATTTTATTTTTACGAGTCACTTTACCATCGGTCACATAGCAACCGGCAACAGAACCCACTTTTGTAATTTTAAATACTTCACGAATCTCAATGTTGGCCACGATTCTCTCTTCAATTTTCGGTTTCAACATACCTTCCATTGCATCTCTCAATTCTTCGATAGCTTTGTAGATAATAGAATACAAACGAATCTCAATATCTTCTTGCTCGGCTAATTTACGAGCACCTGCAGAAGGACGAACTTGGAAACCAATCACGATAGCATTAGAAGCCGAAGCCAACAATACATCAGACTCAGAAACCTGTCCGACAGATTTATGGATAATATTAATTTGAATTTGAGAAGTCGATAATTTCAACAATGAATCAGACAATGCCTCGATAGAACCATCCACGTCGCCTTTAACAATGATGTTCAACTGCTGGAAATCGCCAATCGCGATACGACGACCAATCTCATCCAATGTAATATGTTTACGCGTACGAATACCTTGCTCACGCTGCAATTGCAAACGTTTAGTAGCAATATCTTTCGCTTCACGCTCTTCCTTTACTGCACTAAAGTGGTCACCTGCCTGAGGCGCGCCATTTAAACCAAGCAACTGCACAGGGGTAGACGGACCGGCTACATCCACGCGCTTACCGCGTTCGTTGTACATCGCCTTAATCTTACCATAGAAAGAACCAGCCAAGATAATATCACCCACATTCATAGTACCGTTTTGCACCAATACTGTAGCAACATAACCTCTACCTTTATCTAACATCGACTCGATTACGGTACCTTTAGCAAAGC
>CAMDPJ010000033.1 GCA_945903925.1 Chryseobacterium gleum | reverse complement strand
CTGAGGATGTGCAACAAGAAGCACTACGCAAAATAAAAGGGTTTGAGCGTGCCAAAATGTTCCGTCCTGGCTACGCCATAGAATATGACTTTTTCAATCCGCAGCAGCTTAAAAATACGCTTGAGACGAAGATTGTGGAGAACCTTTATTTTGCCGGACAAATTAACGGAACCACTGGATATGAAGAGGCGGCTTGTCAGGGTTTAATGGCTGGAATTAATGCCCATCAAAAGAACAACAACCTCCCTCCTTTTGTGCTGCAAAGAAATGAGGCTTATATCGGAGTGTTGATTGATGACTTGATTACCAAGGGCACCGATGAGCCTTATCGAATGTTTACTTCACGAGCTGAATACAGAATTTTGCTGCGCCAAGACAACGCTGACGTGAGGTTAACTGCTTTGGGTCATGCTTTAGGTTTGGCTGATGACGACAGACTTAAAACTGTTGTAGAGAAAGAAAAACAAGTGGCCTCTTTAATCAGTAAATTCAAAGAAATTAGCATTCAGCCAGATCAAATAAATGGTGTTATTGAATCTAAGGGAGGCTCCCCTATCCGTCAGAAACAAAAGATGTTTTCTTTGTTGCAAAGACCCGAATTAGAGGTGAATGATTTTCTTTTCTTAGATGTATTTAAGCCTTATACAAGCTCTCAAAATAATGTTGAATTGTTAGAGCAAGCCGAAATCCAAACCAAGTATCAGGGCTATATCGACAAGGAAGAAGACTTTGCCAAGAAGTTCAAGAAACTAGATAATATTAAATTGAAGTCAGATTTCGATTACTCCGTATTGAAATCTATTTCCGCTGAGGCGATGGAAAAATTGACGAAAATTAAACCAGAAACACTAGGGCAAGCGTCGAGAATTAATGGAGTAACACCATCAGACATATCTAATATTATGCTTTACCTACACTAATTTTTCATTGTTCCACGTGAAACACTAACTAAATGACTATCGAAAACAAACAAGCAAAAGTTCAGAAAGCTATTTTTAATGAGATAAAAAATAGAGCCGGAACTAATAAAAGTTCAAGAGCTTTGGTGGAAGAATTGGCTCAATTGTTAAATGTTTCCACCGATAGTGCTTACCGAAGATTAAGATGCGAGAAGTTTCTTACCTTGGATGAGCTAGAGAAAATATCTATGCATTTCAAGGTTTCTTTCGACAAACATTTGGCCTTGTCAGAATCGGATAGTGTGGTTTTTAAGGTTGCACTGAATCAGCAAAACACTTCTTTCGATGATTTTTTGATGGGTATATATACAGATTTAGAGATGATAATTCAGCACCCAAATCACAAACTAATTTACTCCGCCAAGGAGGTGCCTATTTTCCACTTTTTGCAAATTCCTGAATTGGCTGCATTCAAAATGTTTTATTGGATGAAGACTTTGTTTCAGATGCCTGAGTACAGCAATTTGTCATTTAGTTTTGATTTTATCAGTGAACAGCGACTGGCTTTGGGTAAAAAGATCAGCGACTTGTATGCAAAGGCCAACTCTTATGAAATATGGAATTTCGAATCGGTGCACAGTTTTATCGCCCAAACAGAATTCTATTTTCAGTCGGGCATGATGTATAAACAAACCGCCATTACTTTATTAGACAAGTTCGCCGAATTAATGACTTTAATTAGAAAGCAAGCCGACATTGAATTTAAGTGCTCTATAAGGGGAGCTGCGCAAAAAGGGCATCCTAAAAATTACCACTTGTATTTTAATGAAATTATTTTGAGTGATAATACGATTTATGCGCAGGTGGGCGACAATTCTATATGTTATATTCCCCATGCATTATTGTATTACATGACCACTTCAGATAAGGACTATTGTGATCATTTGCATAATGTATTGGAAGGAGTAATGAAAAAATCAACGATGATTAGTGGTAGTGCCGAAAAGCACCGCTCAATATTTTTTAATTATGTCTTTCAGAAAATTGAAGAAGCGAAAAATAGATTAACAATAGCGCTATAGGCGAGCGCCAAAAACCAAAACGTCGTCAACCTGGTCTAGAATACCCTTCCATTCTATCAATCTGTGATCTACAATTTCCTTTTGTTCGTTCATCGGTTTTTGTGAAATGTTGAGCAACATTTCTTTAAGCATTTTCGATTTGAATTTCTTTTTCTCTTCACCTCCAAATTGATCTGCATAACCATCAGAAGACAGGTATATGCAGTCGCCATCTTCGTAATCTATTTCTATTAATTCAAAATCTTTTTCTTTCACTTCAAAGCTTCCCCCAAGAGATGTTTTTGTTGCTTTGTATTCTGTTATTTCTCCGTTGTGAACATACCAAAGCGGACGGAAAGCACCAGCATAGTAAAGTTTTTTCTTCTGGAAGTCAATTGTAACTAAGGCCATATCCATGCCGTCGTTTGACTCTGTATCGCTGTTTTCGAAAGCTTTGATGATACCCCTGTCGATTTTCTTTAATGCTTCTGCTGGGCACAATATCTTGTCTTTCGCAATAACCATATCTAAAAGTGTCATTCCAATTAGCGACATAAAGGCTCCAGGAACACCGTGACCTGTGCAATCGCTAATTGATACCACCATCTTCTCATCTATGTATTTAAACCAGTAAAAATCGCCACTTACAATATCTCTAGGTGCATGGTAGATGAAGGAATCTTTTAAATGATGCAATTCGCTTAGAGGAGGGAAGTAAGATTGTTGAATGGTTAATGCGTAACGAATACTCGAATTGAGGTCGTTGTTTTTTTCTTCAATTTCTTTGTTTTTTAAAATTACTTCTAAGTTCACCAATTCCATTTGGCGTTTTTGCTCCATCAACTCTTCGGTTCTTTCTTCTACTTTATTTTCTAGAATTTGTCTTTCTGAGCGTAATTTTCTTTCTCTCCATTTAATGTAGCCGAAGATGGCAAAAGCAATTAAAAATGCAGATAAAGCCTTGAACCACAGTGTACTCCAAAAAGGAGGGGTTATTCTAAATCTAAAAATAGCGGGCTTTTCTTCGTCTAAATCGGCGTTTTCTGCTTTAACCTCAAATACATAATCTCCTGGTTCAAGATTGGAGAAGATAGCCTCTCTTCTATTCTCAAAAACTGTCCATTTACTAGGCACCTCGCTGGTAGTTAGTCGCCAGCTGTATTTTACCTTTTCTGGGGCGGTGTGGTCGATACCTATAAACTTAAATATCAGGTTGTTATTGCTGTGGCCAAGACTTATTATACCTTTGGGAATCATTGTCCATCTTTCGATATCTTCTGTATATTCTCTCCAATTGATGCTCACGTCTTCAAGTTGCACGGTGGTGATAATTACTTTCGGAGCGTAGCTGCTATAATCATCAACATTTGTGTTGTATTCTACTACACCATTAAATGTTCCAAAGAAGAGGTTTCCTTCGTCATCTATGGCTACGGCGTTTTTGTTGGTACCCATTCCTTTAAAGCCATTGGTAATATCATAATTTTTCACGAAGTTTATTTCACTTGCTTTTTTAGTTTTGTCGGCTACAATTTGAGCAGGATTCAAGAAAATTCTGTCTACCCCTCTCATAGAGCCTACCCACAAGCAGTTGTTTTTGTCGAATTGAAGCAATGAAATATTATCTAAGCCCAAGCCATCTTTGGTGGTAAACACTTTAAATGCATCATTTTCAAATTTAACTAAGCCCTTATCGGTTCCAAACCATATAGAACTCCCTCTTTTGCTAGAGCTTCCATTGGGGTTTTTAACCAAAGCATTAATTACATTAGAAGGGAGACCATCTTCAACAGTATAGGTAAGAAATTCTTTGCCATCAAATACATTTAAACCATCGAAAGTGCCTATCCAAATTAAGCCTAAGTCGTCTTGTCCGATGCATCTAATGTTATTAGAAGATAAGCCATTCAGCTTGCTGTACTTCTTTGAATTCATGCCATCGAAGGTAGTTACACCGGCTCGTGTTCCTACCCATAAAACGCCTTTTAAGTCTTCGTACAAACAAGCAATGTTTTCATCAATAAGATCGATTTCTTCTGTTTGATATATTTTACCATCTATAATTTTTGCAATTCCAGCCGGAGTTCCTATCCATATTTTTCCATCTGCCGATTCAGACAAGGCAGTAATTTGGTTGCTGGGCAAGCCGTGTTCTGTTGTAAATTGAATGACCGTATCATGTCGCATACGGTAGATTCCTCCTCCCAATGTTCCATACCATTTGTAATTGTTTTCGTCTACCAAAACAGCGGTAATGTTGTCGAATTTAATACCGTCTTCTTTGGTATAATAGGTGAATGCTCGTCCGGCAAACTTGTATAAACCAGCTCCTTTCGTCCCAAACCAAGTGTTTTCCCAAGAATCGAGAATAATTTTATTGATAGGATTATTGGTTAAACCGTTATCGCTGTCGTAAATTTCAAATTGTCCTTCAAAATATTTTGCGGCACCTTTTCCTGTGCCCAACCATAATGCTTGGTCCTGGTCTTTTGCTAGAGACAAAATGCTGTTGTTTGGCAATCCGTTTTGTGTAGTATAATTAACAAAAGTAGTATCGCCTTTGAATACAGAGAGGCCGTTATTTGTAGCAATCCAAATTTCGCCATTTACTTCAATGATATCGTTGATATTGTTATCTGGCAACCCATTTACGACGCTGAAAGCAGTAATTTTTTCATTTTTCAGGAAGGCTATACCGTTGTCTCCGCCTATCCATAATCTGCCTTTTGAGTCGGAAAACAAGCATTTAATATTCCTACTTAATCTGCTATTTTGTGCAAACCGAGAGGAGAAGCCATCTCCTTTAAACATGGCTAATCCGCCCTTTTTTGTGCCAACATAAACGCTTTTATTGTATTCCTCGATACATTGAATTTCGTCATCTGGTAAGCCTTTTGAAGGGTCTTTAGGGTTTCTTGTAAAGTTGTGGAAGTCGTATCCATTGTACATGGTGATACCTTTTTTGGTACCCATCCAAATGTTGCCATCTTTATCGCGGTAAATACATTGAATATAGTTGCTTACCAATCCGTCTGCTTCTGTGTATTGTTTAAATTCAACACCATCGAATTTGATTACACCTTCTGTTGGCGTAGCAATCCAAATGTAACGGTAGTGGTCTTGCACCATATCCACCGCTTCGCTCGAGTAGAGTCCGTGCTCAATGGTGTACTGCGTAAAATTGTATCGTTGAGCAGAGGAGAATAGGGGCAATAAAAGCAAAAGGACGATCCCTAAGGATCGTCTTATTACTATATTTTGAAAAAAAGAAGAATTATCTTTTTTCAATAGGAACATATTTTTGTTCTGTTTCACCAATGTAAATTTGTCTTGGTCTACCAATTGGTTCGTTGTTGCCAATCATTTCTTTCCATTGAGCAATCCATCCTGGTAAACGACCTAAAGCAAACATTACAGTAAACATTTCGGTGGGAATACCTAGCGCTTTGTAGATGATACCAGAGTAGAAATCAACGTTTGGATACAAGTTTCTTTCTTTGAAGTATGGATCGTTCAATGCAACTTCTTCTAGGCCTTTAGCAATTTCAATCAATGGATCATGAACGCCTAATTCTTTAAGAACATCGTCGCAAGCCTTTTTGATAATTTTAGCTCTTGGGTCAAAGTTTTTGTAAACGCGGTGACCGAAGCCCATTAAGCGGAAAGAGTCGTTTTTGTCTTTTGCTTTTGCAATCCATTTTTCTACGCCACCACCGTCTTCCTGAATTTTTTCTAGCATTTCAATTACAGCTTGGTTGGCACCACCGTGAAGTGGACCCCACAGAGCAACAACGCCTGCAGAAATAGAAGAGTATAAGTTTGCTTGAGAAGAACCAACAATTCTTACTGTTGAAGTAGAGCAGTTTTGTTCGTGATCGGCATGTAAGATCAATAATTTGTCTAATGCTTTTACAACGGCACTATTCATCTTATATTTTTGAGAAGGCAGTGCAAACATCATGTTAAGGAAGTTGCCCACATAATCCAATTCATTGTCGGGATAAATGCGCGGATGCCCCATTAAGTTTTTGTAAGCCCATGCAGAAATGGTAGGCATTTTAGCCATCAAGCGGTGAATCGTTAAATCTACCGCTTCTTTACTTCTATGAGGGTTTTGAGATTCAGGGTAAAAGGTAGAAAGAGAGCAAACCAAAGAGGCCACTACGCCCATTGGATGAGCCTTTGAAGGGTAAGCTTCAAAGAATTTTCTCATGTCTTCGTGAATCAAAGTATGTTGTTTGATGCTGTTGTTGAAAGCATCTAACTCTTTAGAAGAAGGCAATTTGCCATAAATTAAAAGAAAAGCAACCTCCATGAAGGTGGCTTTCTCGGCCAATTCTTCAATAGCATAACCGCGATATTTCAATATACCTTTTTCTCCATCCAAGAAAGTAATTGAACTTTTAGTGGAACCGGTATTTTTAAAACCAGAATCTAATGTTACTAATCCTGAGCTTGATCTTAAGCTTGCGATATCAATCGCTTTTTCGTTCTCAGTTCCTGTGATTACGGGTAATTTATATGATTTCCCGTTGTAGTTTACCTCTGCAAAATCTTCCATGAAGGCATTATTTGTTGGATTAAAGACTAAATTCCGTAAGTTGTAAAGATATATAAAACATAATGCGGAACAAGCGTTAAGAAGAGTTTTTTAGAAAGTTTAATAATTGAGGTATAAATATTCTACCAAGTCTTCTATTTTTCCTTTTACTACAGCGTTTTCTGAAGTATAGTGATTTACCAAAATAACAACAGTTAAATTATTATCTTTTTTCGTTTTTAAATAACCTGTATATCCTCGTATGTTAGATATGTATCCGCTTTTTCCAATGAAGTTTCCAGAGAAATTCTTGCCTGTTCCAAAACTTTTCAATGTGCCGTCTTTTCCAGAAACAGACAAGCTTTCCATGAAATAATTTTTAAGATTTTTATCGCCATACATTGTTTTTAAAACTTTGTAATAATTTATGGGTGTGATGGTGTTGGCGGGGGAGAGGCCGGAGGCGTCAAGAATCGTGTTTTTATGAAATCCGAATTCTTTGCCAAAGCATTTTTCCAAGGCTTTAGAATAGCTTTCTGCGCCCATCTTCTTTTTAACTTCTAGTCCGATACATTCTGCAAAAAAGTTAATGCTGTGTTTGTTGGTGATTTTGGCAATTTCATGGAGTGTTGGCGAAAGTTGTGTAAAGAAGGTTTTGCTTGTTGGAATGCCCCTTTCTAGGTGACTTCCAAAAGTTCCGTTCACATTTACTCCCGATTTTTTTAATTCCTCTAGTAAGGTGTAAGCCAGAAAAAGTGAAGGATTGGGTATAGATCCTTTAACTTCAAAAGCCATTTGGTTAGCGGGCAAAGTTCCTTCAATTTGCTTGATATATTCGTTCGGTCCGCCCAATATATAAGAGTTGTCACCCGATTTTGAGGAAGCCAAAACATAATTTTTCAATTGCAAATATGGAATATAAGGCTCTACGTTTTTTATTTCGCTAATAGAATCTGCCTTTCCGGTTTTGAAAATAATAGTATATTGGTTGTCGAAAATGTTGAGTCCGCTAACAGGCGAACCATAATAATTCGACACATCACTCCATTGCCAGCCATAAGGCGCAGTTACATTTCCGAAATAAGAACCGTCGGCAATTACGTTTCCCGAAATACTTTTAATTCCTGCTTTTTTGATTTCTTCCACCCATGTTTTTATAAATCCTTTTTGGTCATCGTAAAAATATTTAGAACCTAAAGTTGGGTCTCCAAATCCTTTTATAATAAGGTCTCCGCGAAGATTTCCGTTTACTATAGAGTCGCTGTAAGTCAATTCTGTTTTAAACTGATAATTGGGGCCTAATGCCTTAAACCCTGCAGCCGTAGTAATCAACTTCATGGTAGAAGCAGTAATCATATTTTGATAAGCGTTGTGCGAAAGCAAAACCGAATCTTTATCGACATCGTTTACCAAAACACCTAAAATAGCGCCATCAAAGGCAACCTCTTTGGTCCATTGCTGAAGGAATTTATTTTGCGCTGAAGCGCTAAGCGCTCCCAAAACCATAAGCATAAAAAATACTATTCTCATAAAAACAATAATATCAAGGATTGTGCTGAAACAATAGAACTAAAATAACCTAATTATGCCAGCAAACTACTTTTTAGATGAATTGTTTAACTGTTGATGATGACAGGTTAAGGGCCCAATGGATTGAAAACTAAATAGGTAAGACCAATTTTTATATCACCTTCATACTGGCTGCAACGCCATCAATAAGGCCAGCTTCTACAGAAAAAAAATAAATATTATTTTTTTAGATATTGAATTGCCCATCGCTATTGATGATAAAGTAATTCCATTGGGTAAAACCTACAAAACAAAATTTTTGTAATTCATTAGAACCATCTAAAGGATACTTATCTTAGTACAAAATAATTTTTCTGAAGCATTACTTAATTATCGGACAAGGCTTGGCGGGAACATTGCTTGCTTTTGAATTATCGGAAAGCGGTCACAAAGTAAGCATTGTCTCTTCTAAGGAAATTCCTAGTTCTTCTAAAGTTGCTGCCGGATTGTTCAACCCTGTGGTTTTTAAAAGATTGGTTCCCAGTTGGCGTGCGCACGAATTTATTCCTTTTTTAAAACAGCGCTATACTCATTTAGAACAAGTGTTGCACAGCAAATTTTTGTATTCGGTGCCTCTTTCTAAGTTGATAGAAACGCAAAACGAGTTAGAACTTTGGCTAAAGAAAAAAGGTAATGACGAGCTAAAAATGTTTGTCAATGATGAGATTGAAAAAATTCATATTTCGGGCATTAATCAAGAATTGCAAATGGGCGGCATTGAAGAATCGGGTTATGTCGATTTAAAATGTTTTTTAGAAGCAGCGTTTTCTTATTTTCAAAAAAGCGCGTCTTTATTACAAGAAGATTTCGATTTTTCTCAACTTTCTTTAGCGCTAGAAAAGCCCCAATACAAAGGCATTTTTTACGATGCTTTAATTTTTTGTGAAGGGTATCATGTGCATCAAAATCCGTATTTTTCTTTTTTGCCGTTCAAGCCAGTAAACGGTGATTTGCTTACTTTAAGAATACCATCTTATCAATATTCTAAATGCTTCAGCAAGAATTTTTTTCTGCTGCCTTTGCACGATGGGAATTATCGGTTGGGCGCTACTTACAATTGGACCAACTTGGTTTTCGAAACCAATGAGGAAGCTAAAAATGAGCTTTTAGCCAGAGTACAAGAATACATTAAAGACGAAATAACGGTGGTGCTGCACGAGGCAGGTGTTCGTCCGTCGAGCAACGACAGAAGGCCTATTTTAGGTGCTCACCCTCAACACAAAAACTTGCATATATTTAATGGTTTGGGTGCAAAAGGAGTAATGTTAGCGCCTTATTTTGCTCAGCAATTAGGGGCAAATATTACAGCAGGAGAGCCTATTGAGAAAGAAGTGTGTGTAGAAAGATATTATCGCTTACAACAAGGCCTGTAGCTTTCTTTCCAAATCTTCGATTTTTCTATCAATATTGTGTAATTCGCTTTCTTTAGCGCCATTGTTCAATCCCTTGTTGTATTTTTTCAAAGCAGAAATTCTGGTATTGCTAATCTCTTCCTTCTTTTTTTTCAAGTCTAACAACTCTTTTTGCAATTGTTCACTAGTATAAATTTGATACATGTTTCCAGTATTTTTATAAAGTTTAGAGCCAATATAAACACAGTCGCCTTGCTACACAAGCTCATCGCTGTCAATAACTCTTAGTGTTAGCGCAAAAGTCCTTTGTACTAAAGCATTACGCCAACATTTATTGTGGAAAACTTTATCTGTAAAGGGAAGGCTAAACAAAACAAGCTTTTTACTTTTAAACTATGAACAAAAACACGCCTGTTGCCAAAAAAACAGCATATTCTTTAAGCAAACATCAACATACTAGAAATGATGATTATTTCTGGATGAATGAAAGAGATAGCGAAGATGTTGTGGCTTATTTAGAACAAGAAAATGCTCAAGCTAAAGAAGCTTTGCAGCATACCGAACCTTTACAAGAAGAGATTTACAAAGAGATTATCGGACGAATCAATCAAAAGGATGAATCTGTTCCTTATTTATATGCAGGGCACTTTTATTATGCTCGTTTTGAAGAAGGAAAAGAATATCCTATTTACTGCAGAAAACAAGGAAGTTTGGATGCGGCCGAAGAAATTTTGTTGAATGTAAATGAACTGGCTAGCGGACAAGCTTTTTGCAGCATAGGTAATGTAGAGGTTAGCGATGACCAGAAATACATTATTTATTCTGTCGATTTCGTGTCGAGAAGACAATACGACATTTACTTCAAAAATCGCCTCAGTGGTGAGCTAGAGAAAGTTATTATTAAGAATACTTCGGGAGAATTTGTGGTGGCCAACGACAGCAAAACAATTTTTTATACCAAGAAAGATGAGGCGCTGCGCCCTTTTCAGGCCTATCGATTTGCGATTGGTGAACAAGAAGAAAGTGCTCAAATGCTTTTTCAAGAAGACGATGAAATGTTTGTGTTGAGCGTGGGCAAAAGCAAAACCGATCAATACATTTATCTTTCTTCTGGTAGCACACTTACTTCAGAATACCGCATTGTTTCGGCAAATAAGCCTTTTGAAGACTTTAAAATTTTTCATGCACGCGACAAAGGAATTGAGTATTCTATACAACATGCCGGAAAGCATTTTTACATTATTACCAATTGGAATGCGATGAATTTTAAGGTGATGATTGCCGATGAAAATGCTACAGACAAGAGTGAATGGAGAGATTTTGTCTCGCATCGTGATGATGTTTTAGTGCAAGATGTAGAGGTTTTTAAAAATTATTTGGTGATAGACGAAAGAGTAAACGGACTAAGCCAGTTTAGAGCGATTAATCTTTCTACCAACGAATCTTATCATGTTGATTTGGGCGAGCCGCTGTATGCGGCTGGTTTCAGCAGTAACTTCGAATACAACTCGTCTGTGTTGAGATACATTTTTTCTAGTTTGAAAACGCCTATCACAGTGTTCGATATCGACTTAAATACACAGCAAAAGGAAATCAAGAAAGTACAAGAGGTGGTAGGCGGACACAACCCCGATGACTATATTACTGAACGTTTGTGGGCCAAGGCAAGAGATGGAAAAAGTGTCCCGATTTCTTTGGTGTATTCTAAAAAGATAAAACCCGATGGCACTCATCCTGCGCTTTTGTATGGTTATGGTTCTTATGGAATTATTGTAGATCCTCAGTTTTCTGCCGCACGCCTTAGTTTGTTGGATAGAGGATTTGTGTTTGCTATTGCGCATATTCGTGGCGGGCAAGACCTAGGAAGAAATTGGTATGAAGATGGAAAATTCTTGAAAAAACAAAACACCTTTTTCGATTTTATTGATTGTGCCGAGCATTTAATTCAATATAAATATTCGGCTCCCGATAACCTTTTTGCCATGGGTGGAAGTGCTGGCGGAATGTTGATGGGAGGGGTGGTGAATATGCGTCCCGACTTATTTAAAGGAATCGTGGCGCAAGTTCCTTTTGTAGACGTGGTTACTACCATGCTCGATGAAAGTATTCCATTAACTGTGGGTGAGTATGAAGAGTGGGGAAATCCCAACGAAGAAGAATACTATCATTATATGCTTTCCTATTCTCCTTACGACAATGTAGAAGCTAAAAATTACCCTGCTATTTTGGTAGAAACTGGTTACCACGATTCTCAAGTACAATATTGGGAACCAGCAAAATGGGTGGCCAAACTCCGCGAGTTGAAAACCAACAACCAGCCTTTGATCTTTAAATGTAATATGGAAACCGGCCACGGTGGTGCTTCGGGCAGATATCAAAGATTTAAAGAAGTAGCTCTAGAATATGCTTTTTTGGTTGATTTTGCCTTGAAACAGAGCTACTAACTTTCGTTCTCAATGTTAGTAAAACGAAGAATTGTTAATTATGTGTTGAAAAAAGACCTTAAATATTTTGATTTTGGCGGATTAGGTATTATAATTGTAACCTTATTTAAGGACTAATCTTCCTTAACACACGGGCGTATATGAAAAAAGTATCTCTAATTGTTTTATTCCTAGCGGTTGTTAGTGTGGTTTTCGCACAATCTGGCGAATTAAAAATAGAAGGTGTTTACCAAGGTAAAAACCTTTATGTACAAAATCCATTTGCTACTTCAGGTGTTGGTTTTTGCGTGTATGAAGTGCGTGTGAACAACCAAGTGACCACGGATGAGGTTAACTCAAGTGCTTTTGAAATTGATTTATTAAGCTTTCAATTAACGATTGGTTCTGCAATTGTTGTTCAAATAAAACATAAAGACGGGTGTAAGCCTAAAGTGTTGAATCCTGAGGTTGTTAAACCAAGCGCTTCTTACACTATTACTTCTATAGCTAGTGATGCCGATGGCAAATTGACTTGGAAAACTACAGGTGAATCGGGCGCTCTTCCTTTCATTGTTGAACAATACAGATGGAACAAATGGGTTAAAGTAGGCGAAGTTCAAGGAAAAGGTGCCGCTGGTGAACATGCTTATTCTTTTAAAGTAGCGCCTCACAGTGGAAAAAACAAAGTTCGGATAAAACAAGTTGACAATACGGGTGCAAAAATATCTCAAGATGTTCCTTTCACAGCTAAAGTTGCACAAGTAAATTTTGCGTTAGATGCAGCGGGAAAAACTATCACTTTTACATTTGCCACTGCGCAGCCTGCAGAAACGATGTATGAAATTTTCGACAAGTTTGGTAGTGTTGTTTCTAGAGGCTTTTCTGCTAAAGTTGATGTTTCTAAATTGGCATTCGGTACTTATTATTTGAATTACGATAAGACCAACGCTGAAATCATCATCCCTAAGCGTAAATAATCAATTTAAATTCTTTTTAATCTCATCTTTTTCATGAAGAAAGTAGATCATATCGGTATTGCGGTTAAAGATCTAGATGCTTCAATGAATTTATATGAGAAGTTATTGAATGCGTCTTGCGACAAGGTAGAAGAAGTAGAAAGTGAAGGTGTGGTTACTGCCTTTTTTCAAACAGGGGAAATTAAAATCGAGTTGTTAGCTGCTACGAATGAAGACAGTTCAATAGCGAAATTTCTTACTAAAAAACCCGAAGGCATTCATCATATCGCTTTTGAAGTAGATGATATTTATGCGGAGATAAACCGTTTGAAAAAGGAAGGATTTACGCCTTTATCCCAAGAACCAAAAAAGGGTGCCGACAATAAATTAATTTGTTTTTTTCATCCCAAAGACACCAATGGTGTGTTGATTGAAATTTGTCAGTGCCTGTAATTTGGGCGATCCGTCAGCTGACGGAAGCCCCTACAAACCAAGCTCCATTGCCAATTCGTGAATATCCTGCTTTTCTAAATCAAGCCAAACCGCTTGCAATCCTGCCTTTAATGCGCCTTCCACATGTTGCGGTGAATCATCTATAAATAGAGTTTCATTGGCATTAATTTGTTGATCATCGATGATATGTAAGAAGCCCTCCTTGTTTGGTTTTCTAATTCCTATAAGATGAGAATAGTATACTTTTTCAAAATGATTTTCCAGATTGGCAATTCCATGTTTTTCCTGAAGTCTTTGATGAACGCCAACTTCATGTATCGCGTTAATGTTACTGTATAAAAAGATTCTGTATTTTTTTCTAAGTTTATTCAACAATTTAAAGCGATGAGAAGGTATATTAAACAACATTGCGTTCCAAGCGTCAATCACTTCTTTTTGTGAAAGAGGGGTTCCACACATTACCGACAATTCTTTCGTAAGTTCCTCAACTCCAATTTTACCTTCTTCTAAGCGATCGATAACATCAGCTTGTCCCTTCTTAGCAAAAATGTTTTTAAAGTCCTTTACACCTATTTTTTCAAAGGCTTCTGCTGTTAAATGATAGTTGATATCTAACAATACACCACCTAAATCGAAGATGATGTTTTTAATTGGATGTTTCATTCTGCGAAAATATGAAAA
>CAMDPJ010000032.1 GCA_945903925.1 Chryseobacterium gleum | reverse complement strand
TTTTAGCACGCACAAAAACCACCATATTGGACAAAGTAATTAAAATAGAACATGTTGATCCTATGCATTTGCTGGGGGTGAACAACTTGAAGTTAAATCATATCAAGAAGAATTTTCCTAAGCTGAAAATCATGGCGAGAGGAGATGAGATCAAGTTGGCGGGAAGTAGAACCGATATTATTTTCTTTGAGAAAAAGTTAGAATTGTTTTTGACGCATATTGAAAAATATGGCAAACTCACCGAAGCCAATATTGATATGTTGTTGGGCAATGGAGGTGAAGATATTATTGCTACTAAAGATGGAGATGGAATTATAGTCTACGGCAATGGCGGATTGATGGTGAAAGCCAAAACAGTGAATCAGCGCCGCATGGTGGCTGCCGCCCTAACCAGTGATTTGATTTTTGCAATCGGTCCGGCAGGTACCGGTAAAACCTACACTGCCGTTGCTTTAGCTGTTCGCGCCTTGAAAAATCGCGAGGTTAAAAAAATCATCATGACTCGTCCCGCTGTAGAATCAGGAGAGAATCTTGGTTTCTTACCAGGTGATTTAAAAGAGAAATTAGATCCTTACATGCAGCCTTTGTATGATGCTTTGCGCGATATGATTCCGCATGCTAAGCTGGCCGATTATTTAGAGAAAAAAACAATTGAAATTGCGCCGCTGGCTTTTATGCGCGGACGAACACTCGACAACGCTTTTGTGATTTTAGATGAAGCGCAAAATGCCACTGAGGGACAGTTTAAAATGTTTTTGACGAGAATGGGGCAATCGGCGAAGTTTGTGGTAACGGGCGATGTAACGCAGGTGGATTTGCCACGCAGTCAGCGCTCGGGCTTGCTTCAAGCAGCCAACTTATTAAAAGGAATTGAAGGAATATCATTTATATATCTCGACGGACAAGATGTAATTCGCCATAAGTTGGTGAGAGAAATTTTAACGGCGTATGATAAAGAGAAGAGTTAATTGAAAAAGAAACGTAGTTCGTCATTGCGAGGTACCCCGAAGCAAACATATCAAATGCATAATAAGGTTGCTTCGGGGTACCTCGCAATGACGAACTGGGTAGGTGATGGAATGACAAAAACAATATAAAATTAAATCGACCAAAAGGTCGGACAGGCAATTGAACATTAAACATTGAACAAAATATTATGAACGCATTAACAAAAACAAATTTTCAGTTTCCAAACCAAACTGCAGTGTACAAAGGCAAAGTAAGAGATGTTTACTCTATCGGTGATGTATTGGTGATGGTGGCGAGCGACCGTATTTCGGCTTTCGACGTGGTGTTGCCAAAAGGCATTCCTTATAAAGGTCAGGTGTTGAATCAAATTGCTCAGCACTTCCTCAATGCTACTGCCGATATCGTTCCCAACTGGTTGTTGGCTTCGCCCGATCCTCAGGTTTCTGTAGGAAAAAGATGCGAGCCTTTCAAAGTGGAAATGGTAATTAGAGGATATCTTTCTGGCCATGCGGCAAGAACTTATAAAGCGGGAATTAGAACGCTTTGCGGTGTAGCGATGCCTGAAGGACTAAAAGAGAATGACAAATTTCCAGAGCCTATCATCACACCAACAACAAAAGCATCTGAAGGTCACGATGAAGATATTTCACGCGAAGAAATATTGAAACAAGGAATAGTGGCTGAAGCTGATTACGTTCAGTTGGAGAAATATACGAGAGCTTTGTTTCAACGCGGCCAAGAAATTGCGGCCGACAAAGGGTTGATTTTGGTGGATACCAAATATGAATTCGGAAAAGATGTATTAGGAAAAATTATCCTGATTGATGAAATTCATACGCCCGATTCTTCAAGATATTTTTACGCAGAAGGCTATGCTGAGCGCCAAGCAAAAGATGAAGAACAAAAACAATTGTCGAAAGAATTTGTGCGCCAATGGTTGATAGCGAATAATTTTCAAGGTAAAGACGGACAAACCATTCCTGAGATGACAGATGATTTTATTTCTATGGTATCTGAAAGATACATTGAGTTGTTTGAAAACATTACTGGGAACAAGTTTGTTAAGGAACCAGCAGAGACTTTGGAAAAGAGAATCGAGACAAATATTACGCACTGGTTAAATAATTCTAAATGATTTTTATATCTTTCAAAATTACAACACCTAAAACCTATTATATGAAAAACAGATTTACAGTAATTCTCTTAGCTATTGCTTTGTGCTGCGCGAAGCTAAATGCCCAGCAGCAAAACACTACATTGTTATTCGATTACAAAAAAGCCGTATTGACAGAAGAACATAAAGTTCAGCTTCAACAAATTTTTGATGTTTTTAAATCAGATTCGATTTCCGTGAAAATTGATGCTTATTGCGATAGCTTAGGCGGCCCCGATTACAACTTTGGTCTTGGGAAAGACCGCGGTAATGGGGTTCAGAAATTCTTCGCTACTAAAAAAGTAAAAAAAGAAAACATCACTATTACCAATCATGGTTCTAATGAACCAGCAGCTCCAAACGCTACCGAGGAAGGTAGAAAATTAAACAGAAGAGTATTGGTGGTAGTTACCTCTACTAAAGTAGTCGTTAAAGCCTCTGCACCTAAAATCAACATGGATTCATTGTTAGCCGCGCAAGAGAGATTGCGTTGTGAAGCTGATACTACTATCAATATGCCTAATGGTGCTATTTTGAAAATGGGGAAATGTGAATTCGAGAAATTGGAAAGATGCATAACAGTTGAGATTTCCAATACAGGCGCATTGTTGAGAAAATCGGGGTATTCTACCAACGGTCCGGCTTTTTCTAACTTAGAAGCTGTTGCCATTGTTGATATTAAATTGTGTGCCAACACTAATTTGACTAAAGCAATGAAAGTTTATATTCCTGTTTCGTCTGCTTGTGCCAACACAAAACCGGTGGATGTTTGGAAAGGTTATTCAGATATGTTTTGGCAAAATAGGGGTGAGGCAGCTAAAAAAGAGTCGGTTAACGGAAAAGATTATTATGTTTTAGAAACCAAAACATCTGTTGCGGCTAACTTTGCTTCTGATGTTGATGCAAGTGAAAATCCTGTTTTCCAATTCAAGGCTAAAAAAGGATTGAAAATCACCGAATTGAGAGTGTCTTATGATTGCGGAATGGGCGTTTATGTGAAAACAGTTCCTAAACCAGCGAAGAAAGTGAAAATGGCTTTGCCTTGTCCGAAAGGCGATGTTTACATTGAGGTTTTCGCTCTAAATAAGGAAGGAAAAACGGTAAGAATGGACTACACATCTTCTGGAAAGATTAAATCTAAATCGAAACAAAAAGGTTGTAAAGATGGAGCGGTAAGCAAGAAGTTTATCTTGTTTCCAGATACCTTTGCTAACTAAAAATTAGCGTACTTTACCAAGTGAAGCAAATAAAAACGATACTTCGATTAATGTTTATCAAGTATTGGTTTTTATTTGCTCTTTTTGTTTTTGCTATAATTTTAAAGTTTTCTCTTGAAGAGTATGCTTACCAAAAAGGTTCGCATAGGTTCGTTGCCCAATTAATTGGAGCCACCTCAGTGATTTCGGGAACGACCTTAGATAATTATCTCGATCCTGTGGCAAAGAGTATTGAATCGAAAAAGTACACCAAAGCATCTACTTTGCTTCATTTAACAGATGTTGAAGTAAAGAGCATCAAGGGCGTTTTTTCCAAAGTAAATATGATTATTGCAGAAAAAGATGTGAGATATGAATTTGTAATCTTTGTTAATTTTTGTGATACGCTGCATCTTAAGGAAATTGAAAATGCGTTTCTAAATTACATAGCCAACAATCCCATGGAGCGAAGAGATTATGATACCAAAAAGATTTTGTACGAGAAGGAGCAAACGGTTTTAGATGCTGAGCTCACCCGCGTTGATTCCACAATAGCTTTAGAAAATACTAAGAAATCGGTTTATTTAGAAAGTCTGTTTGCTAGCAAAGCGGATATCAAAGTGAAGAAAGCGCTGTCCGCCGAAAAGTTTCACCGCTATTATGACGTGCAGAAAATTTTAGGCTTTAGTGATACTATGCTCGTTTTCGAGCCAGGTACTAAATTCGACTGGAAAACTGCTTTGAAATGGTTTTTTGGCGCTTTGTTTTTTGAAATAGTATTGATTGTCGCTGTAGATAAAAAGGTGCAAAATAAAATACAGACGATGGTTAACTAGCTTGGTGTATCCAGTTTTCGTTGGATCACTCGAAGAAGCTTTAGATTTGGTAAAAAAATAAATCTCGGAAAAGCTTGTTTCACGCATTACTAAGAGCACGACTATTGTCAGAATTGAAAAATTGGAATTTAGGTATGAAAAAGTTTATTTGAAGTTTGTTAATAATGTGTTTCTTAAGCAAGAGAGAAGGTGCTTGTTTTGTAAATGCTTTGTATAAGGAAGAGATTAAAAAATTGAAGTACAATCTTTTGTATTTAACCAATTGCGCTCTCAAAGAACAAGATAAGTTTACAGCAGATGAAAGTAAAAAGCTTTATGCAAATGAATTGTTTAAATCATACCCAGACAAATATCAGTTAATTAGTGCCCAGTAAATGGGCAAGCTTATTCTTAAATCTGATAAACCTATCTATTATCTTGTTTATGTGCGAAGCTCTACCGATAAATATATCACAGTGGTTAACAGTCAGACAGGAAATATGCTCTATTCGCAGTACACTGCAGCTTCCTCTAACATTAAACCAAATGATATTCATAGGTTGGCAAGGTTTATAGTGAAGTAATGCAGTTTTGTATGTGTGATATTTTGCAATATATGTATGGCTGCATGCTTAGGAAGTAGAGATGTAAATTTCTATCTTCACGCAATGATTCGCAAAGAAATAAAATCGAAAAAACCTCCAGTTACCTTAGAGGTTAAAGAAAATTCCGAGTTGATGTTGTTTTTAATTGCTGGTTTGCCGAATAAAAACCGCAACAACATTAAAACCTTGATGAAAGATAAGCACATCACGGTAAACGGTGAGGTGCAAACGCATGCTAAGCATCCGTTAAAAGCAGGACAAAAAGTAGAGGTTCACTGGGTTGCTGTGCCACAAGCCAAACAGTTTCACGATATAACTTTAATTCACGAAGACAACGATATTATTGTGATTGATAAGCATTCGGGCGTTCTATCTGTAGCTACCGATAAAGAGAAGCGCGATACTGCTTACAGCATTTTGAGTTCTCACGTTAAGCAGTCGCAATTCGACAGTAAAATATTCATCGTTCACCGTTTAGATAAAGATACTTCGGGCTTAATGGTTTACGCTAAAACAGCCAAAGCAAAAGATATTTTACAAAAAAATTGGAATACCGCCGTGCAAGAAAGAAGCTATTTGGCGATTGTTGAAGGCAAGGTTGCAAAAGATGAAGGCATCATAAAATCTTACTTAAAAGAGACTTCTGCTTTGATGGTGTATTCTAGTCAGAACCCCGAACACGGTTCTTTATCAATTACGCATTACAAAGTATTGCGCCGAGCAGCACGTTACACCATGCTTAAAGTTGATTTAGAAACAGGTAGAAAAAATCAGGTGCGTGTGCACATGAATGATTTGGGACATCCTGTAATTGGCGATAAAAAATACGGTGCTAAAACCGACCCTATCGACCGTTTGGGTTTGCACGCTTATGTTTTGGCTTTCACGCATCCTATTACCGGAGAAAATCTTCGTTTCGAAACTCCGGCTCCACGTAAATTTACACGACTATTTAAATAATTACTACATGAAAACTATTCAAAAAGCACTGGTGGCACTCTCAGTTACCGTTTTATTTTTCTCTTGTTCTAAAGAAGATGATAGAACGAATTTAATTCCTAAAAGAGCCATTGGGGTAATGGCAATCAACACAGAGAAAATTGTAGATGAAATCAAATGGGAAGTTCTTTTTGGTTCTGATTTATTGAAATTCAAATCGCTGGAGAAAAACGAATTGATGAAAAAAGTGATGGACAATCCTTTGGAAACAGGAATTTCTTTCAGCGAAAAATCTTATTTGTTTGTTGATTCTGCCACAAGCTTAGAAAATGTGGTTGCTGCTGCGCTTATTCCTTTAAGCGATGGTGGAGAGTTTTCTGAGTTTGTAAAAGCAAACGTAGACAGCAAAAATCCATCTAAGAAAATTGGTGAACTAGAAATTAAAAAGTTGGATGACAAACTTTTCTTAGCGTGGAATGAGCATACTCTATTTACTGTAGCGAATAAAACAACAGAAAAGGAAGTGGCTGACTATATTACAACGCTTTATGCTGGCGCAGAATCTTCTTTGTTTACTACTGAATTTCAAGGAAAAGATGTTTTTACTGGAGATGCACATATCGCAATGTACATGAACTATTCTTCCATTTTATCTTCTATTAAAGAGCAAATGGCGAAATCGGGAATGAAAATGGATTTTGATGCTCAAATTTCTTATGCTGGAGTGGTTAATTTTAAAAACGGATTGATGGATGTTGTTGTTGATTGTTATAGTGATGGTAAGTTAATGGATATGACGAAATTCATTACACAGCCTAACATTCAAAGTGTTGCTTCTTCAATGGATGCGTCTAACTCTGTGGCTTTTATGGGTGCTTCTTTTTCTTGGAAAGCTTTGCCCGAAATGTTGGCTAAAATGGGTAGCAAACCTATGATTGATGGTGTGATGATGAATATGGGTGTTTCTTTAGATACTTTGTGTATGTCGTTGGGCAACGATTTGGCTTTTTCTTTTGATGGAATGCAAGCTAAAGAAGTTACTGAAGCAGTGGAAGTGTATAGTGATGATTATATGTTGCCTCCAACTATTGAAATGCAAACTAGAACAGTGAAATCTCCATTAATGAAAGCGGCTATGTCGTTAAACGATACCGCTTACATTAAAGGATTGCTTAGAAAATTTATGGGACGTTCTATTTTACCAGGTACTGCCGATGTTTTTCAAATGCCATTTGGTGGAGGTTATTTATTTTTCAAGGATAAATTGGTGATGTATAGTTCTGATTCTGTGGGATTTGTTGCCATGGGCAATGGAAGTGCTAAATTCGATAATGCTGTATTGAAAGATAAAGCGGTAGCGTTTTATGGTAGCACCAAAGATTTGCAAAAGAAAATGGCGCTTGATGCTAAAGAATCGGCAGAGATGTTTAATGGTGTAGGGATTTTCCAAAAGTATTTCAGCACTTTCGCTATTGAATCTCCTAAACCAACAGCAGAACACAGTCAAATTACCTTAAAAATAAACATGGTAAACAAAGAAGAGAACTTCATCATCTCTATTTTGAAATTTGCCAAAGAAATGGAAACTCAATTGATACCTAAAACTGCACCTGGAGTTTAATTTATAGCCATGAAGAAAATATTTTTATTAGCACTTAGTTCTCTTTTTCTTTTTGCTTGTTCGGGCGATAGTGCCGACTTAAAAAACTATATTCCAGCCAACGCTAAATCGGTGGTGATGATTAACAATAAAGCTATTGTTGATGAAATTAAATGGGATATTCTTTTTGGAAAAGGCAAAATGGAGTTTAAAATAATCGACAATGCTTTATTGCGATTGTTGGTCGAAAATCCTTTTGAGGCGGGCGTGAATTTAAGCGCAAAATCTTTTGTCTTTACAACAGATTCTGCCGTTTGCGCCATGTTCCCATTAAATTCTGGCGATGATTTACAAGCTTTATTAAGTGCTAATACTATTGAAGTAACCAACGGTGCAGCTTTCGCTTTTGTGCAATCGGCATCTTCTTTTGCTGTAATAGAAGACAATGCCTTGTTTATTCTATGGGGCAACTTCAATGAGAAGTCATCGGCAATGTTTATTGCGAGTTTAAAAGACGATAAAATTGAAAAGTTGGTGAATACTAAAATTCGTGCTTTAGATGCCATCAACAGTGAAAGTCATATTGCTTTATTTGGCGAAGAAAACACCATTGCTTCTTCTTTAGGAAAAGCGGTGGAAGGTTTAATTGCTGCACCTGCCGTTAAAAATAAAACCAGTGAATTTGTAGCCGAATTTAATTTTAAAAATGGCAAGCTAGAAGGCAAAACCAAACAATATTACGAGGAGGGAAGCATTGCTTTAAAAGCTTTTCAAAAGCCAAGTAAAATTGCCGATATGATGGCTGGGGTGAATGTAGATAATTCTATGTTGAGCGCTGGTATTTCTATTGATTTGATGTCGTTTTTGTTGGCTCAAGAAAATGAAGGCACTAAGCACGTTATCGATTCATTAATGATGTTGTACACAGGTATGCCATCGGAAATGGTGGCTTCTTTTATTGAAGGTGATTTTTATGCGTCGTTAAATAAAGTAGATGTTTCGGTTGCCGAAAAGGCAATAAAAACTAGAGAAGAACAAAACGATGAAGAGAATATCGATTTTGTTGAAGGTCCGGTTTTAAAGTTCGATTACAATGCCGCATTCACCTTAAAAGACACCATTTTAGGTAGAATGGGATTGGTGCGTCAGTTGATGGAATTTGCGCCAAGTGTTAAAAACAGTGTGTATTATTTTGCGGGAGCAAAAACCTATATGTTCTTTAAAGGCTACAATGTTTATTTTACTTCTGATGAAGCTGCTATCGCTAGTATTTTGTCGACAAAATCAACAGATACAAATCCATCACTAACTACTTTTTCTAACGGATTGAATTTAAACTTTACAGATTTATCGAAGAAGTTACCGGTGCAAATTTTTCCGCAAATGATGCCTTTGATCAATGTGTTTGAAAAAAATATTCGAAGTATTAAATATTCTACTTTACCTGTAAAAGGGAAAGAGTTAGAAGGTGAATTTGTAATTGAGGGCGCGAACAAAAACGAAAATATTTTGGTGTCGCTATTGCGCTTGCTCAATGAATTTAAAGGATATTCAGCTCCGCAGTTGTAATGAGTGAAATTGTTTTAAATAAAATTATACCGCATCCTATTCGCGAGACTTTTTCGCCCAACTCTGATGTGTGGGGTAAAGAAATTTCGTTTCAATCGGGTACGCATTATCATGTGTGTGCACCATCGGGAACTGGCAAAACAACTTTGGCGCACATTTTATATGGCTTGCGACACGATTACGATGGAACCTTGCTTAACAATGGAAAAATTGCTAAAGATTGGAAACCCGATGATTGGAGTGTTTACCGTCAGCAAACCATTTCCATCATTTACCAAGATTTAAAATTATTGGAAGAATATACCGCTTTAGAAAATATTCAAATTAAGAACCGACTCACCAATTTTTTCAGCGAGAAAGAGATTTTTGAGAATGCCGAAAAGTTGGGCGTTTCTTACTTGTTGAACAAGAGTTGTAAAACTATTTCAAGAGGAGAACGCCAACGAATTTCTATTCTAAGGGCATTGAGTCAGCCTTTTCATTTCCTTGTTTTAGATGAAGCATTTAGTCATTTAGATGAAGGAAATACCAAAAAAGCCATTGTATTAATCAATGATATTTGCGACAAAAATAAAGCAAGTGTTATCTCTTGTAATTTGTTTGAAGATGCCCATTTTAACTACCAACAAAAATTGAAGCTGTGAACAAATTGCTGGTTAAAATATTGTGGGGTAAGCAGTCGTACTTTCAATTGGTGTTAACCCTTTTAGCATTGGTGGTAGGAGTGTTGGTGATGGCCATTACGTTTAACCTGTACCTCAATTTTAAAGAAGTGTTGAGTGATAACGATGCCTTCTCGAACAACTATTTGGTGATTAATAAATCGGTAGGTTATCTAAATACTTTTGGCCTAACATCAACTTCTTTCAAAGCAGAAGAAATAGAAGACATTAAAAACAGCAAGAAGGTAAAAGGAGCTGTTCCATTTATTGCCAATCAGTTCGATGTGGCCATAAGAAAAGGTGCGCCGTTCAACTTTTATTCTGAATTGTTTGTGGAAGGTGTACCCCCAAATTTCATTGATAATGTGCCTAATGAATTCCGCTGGAAGGATGGTGATGCAGAAGTTCCGGTTATTCTCTCAAACGAAATGTACAACTTGTTAAGCTTTGGCTATTCACCTACCAAAACCGGATTTCCACAAGTGCCCAAATCGGCGCTGATGAGTACCGATTTCGATTTAGAATTGCGTGGCGTTCAAAAAGATGTAAAGATGAAAACCAGAATAGTAGGTTTTTCAGATAGAGTGAATTCTATTTTGGTGCCATTAGAGTTTTTGCAATGGGCCAACAAAAATATAGGTAGAGGCGCGCAAAATGATTTTTCAAGAGTTTTATTGGAGGTGGAAGATGCCGCAGATCCTCAGTTACAAGAGTTCCTAGATGCTAAAGGTTATGTGGCCAATAAAGATAAACTGTTGGCCGGTAGTGGTAAATCGAAGATTAAATTGTTTTTGTCGGTGTTGGGTTTAATAGGCGGCCTCATCGTAATCCTAACCCTAAACACTTTGGTGATGAATATTCAATTGCTCATTTCAAAAGCTAAAGCCGAATTGAAAATGTTGTTTAGTTTGGGCTATCGCTTAAGCACTTTATTCTCTTATATGTTTTATAGTTTTGTGGTGATGCAGCTTTTTCCACTCATTATCATTTATGCCATTTTACCCTTCTTAAACGCTTCTATCCAACAAGGATTGAATGAATTTATGCCCAATCTTCAAATGACTTTATTCACCGAAGTGCTAGCCTTGCCTATTGCGGTATTTGTGCTTTCTGTTTTGGTAATGGCCGTTTTTTTAAAGAGATTTTTGAGGCTGAGTGTGTTATCAGATTAATCATGACCAAAAAAGAGAAAGCCTCAGCCATTACAAAAATACTGGAAGGATATTATCCCAATCCGCCTATTCCCTTAGATCACACCAGCGATTATACTCTATTGGTAGCAGTGCTGCTTTCGGCACAATGTACAGATGTGCGCGTGAATCAAATCACTCCGTTCTTGTTTAAGAAAGCCGACAATCCTTACGATATGGTGAAATTGTCGATTGAAGAAATTCGCGAGATTATAAAGCCTTGTGGATTGTCGCCTGCAAAATCGAAAGCCATTTTCAATTTGTCGCATATTTTGATTGATAAGCATAAAGGTAAAGTGCCTAATACCTTTGAAGATTTGGAAGAATTGCCAGGTGTAGGTCACAAAACAGCTTCTGTTGTTATGGCGCAAGCTTTTGGAGTGCCAGCATTTCCAATAGATACACATATTCATCGTTTGATTTATCGTTGGGGTTTAAGCAATGGAAAATCGGTAGAACAAACCGAGGCCGATTGCAAAAAACTTTTTCCAATAGAGAAATGGAACAAACTTCATCTTCAAATCATTTTCTTTGGAAGGGAGTTTTGTCCGGCTAGAGGACATGTGGTAGAGAAGTGTCCTGTTTGCAGTAAGCATGGAAGAAAGGGGGGGTAGACATATGCAGTGCGTCATTGCGAGATTTGATATTAAGAGGAGAAAAGAAGTTTCGGTCTTCGAAGCAAACTTATTCTGTTTTATTTACTGTTTCTTTATAAGGTTGCTTCGTGCCTCGCAATGACGCACTAACTTAGCGCAGTCGCTAAAACAAACCTCAATCTTTCTTCAAGATTCATTTTTGGAATTTCAATCAATTGGTAATTGTTTTCAGTGTATACTTTCACCAAATAATCATGAATCTCCATCGCTTGTTCGAAGCTTTCTTTGCGTTCGTTATCGTTTTCGTAAATCTCTTTCCAAGGTGGTGTGATCAATACTTTTTCGTGATATCGATGTTCGTTCATTGCCTTTTGCAATTCTTCGAAAATAGCTTGATTGCTTTTTTGCAGATAGGCTGCAATATCGGGAATACCACGATCGTAGAAATTTAAGCCTTCAACAGCTTTTTCATGATTTTTTATTTGAAAGGGTAGAACAGCTCTGCTAAAAGCATCAAGGTTTAGCCATGGCAGCACATCGCTTCCATTTTGTAATTCTTGTTTGATTACTTCTCGGGCAACTTCATCAAAGGTAGAATAGCCCATTTCTGCCAAGTTTTTTAAAATGGTGGTTTTTCCTGTGCAAGGTGCTCCTGTAATGATAATTCGTTTCACGGATGCAAGGTAAAAAAAAATTGTAAATTCACTTTTAAATAGAACAACATGATTGGAAAAGTGCTGCGCAAAATAAAATCGGTTTTTAATAACACAGAGTCGCATTATTACACAGGTGATTTCTCTTCTTTTGAAGATGCACTAAAGTATTGTAAGGGCTATGCGGCCAAAGAAGTTTTTGACAAAACCTGTGAAACGGCTTTGAAAGTAAAGCGAGGCGATTTTATTTTTGAGCGCGATTCTGTTGGTTTTACCAAAGCACATTATTCTTTTGCTGCAGTTGCAGCTTTGCAAAAAATAATCACTCAAAACAACAACGAATTAGAACTTACCGATTTTGGAGGAAGCCTTGGCAGCAGTTATTTTCAGCACAAAAGTTTTTTCACTTTTCTTAAAAAATTCAAATGGAAAGTAGTGGAGTTGCCAAACATCATCGATTTTGGTAAAGCTAACTTACAAGACCATCACCTTTTCTTTCACCACACTATAGCCGAGGCCGAAGCACAACAAAAATCTACTGTTTTATTTTCATCTAGCACCTTGCAATATGTTGCCCATCCTTTCGAGTGGATGGAAGAATTTATTAAAAGAGATTATCCTTATATTTTGCTAGATCGCATCGCTTTTGTGAAAAGAGATAAACACCAAGTTACTATTCAATACACTCATGAAATGATATACGAGGCCAGCTATCCTGCTTGGTTTTTTAACGAGCAGTTGTTTGTGCAGTATTTTTTAGAAAGAGGGTATAAGGTGCATTTCGATTTCCCTAGTTATTGTGATGCGCCAATGAGTATCGACAAAAAGTATTCGGTGCACTGGAAGGGGTTTTTATTAGAAAAGAGTTAAGATTATTTCACTACGGTTACAATTCCGTATTCTTCATTCCATAAGTCTTTGTGGAATCTTTTGTAGCGAACTTTCCATACATAAGTATCAATTTGTACAGGCTCTCCTTTGAAGGTTCCGTCCCATCCTTTATTGATATCGTTGCTGGTAAACAACAATTCTCCCCATCTATTGAAAATCATCAATTCAAATTTTTCTACACTTATACTTCTAAAATAAAAAACGTCGTTGAGTCCGTCACCATTGGTGCTTATTGCGTTAGGCACATAAACCTTTCGTATCACCAATACATTAATAGAATCTCTGTAGTAACAACCTTTATCATCATACAACAGATATTGATAGGTGATGTCGTCTTCAGGTGTTCTAATGAGTGGTGATGCACAATCGGTGCAACTTAAATAGGTGCTTGGCGACCAAAACACATGGTCTACAAAATTGGCGTTAATTTGCTGGTCGTCACCATATTCAACCAAATATTCATCTTTAATTCCGACAAATGGTTTAGTGGCTACACTAATTGTAGTGTATAATGAATCAACACATCCGTCGCTATTGGTGATGATTACTTTGTATTTTGTTGTTTCAGTTGGAAAAGCTTTTGTGGTGTTGAAACCAGTCGAAGTTAGGGTGTTGCTTGGCGACCACAAGTAGGCGCTACCTCCTTTGGCCAATAGAGTTATAGAGTCGTTGCGGCAAGCGGAAGTGTCTTTAGAAATAGAGCCAGAAACAGACGATATATCTACTCTGTAACTCACTGTATCTGTTCCGCACATATTACTAATAATCGATTGATATATAGTGTTTGTTAGCGGTGAGGCAATAGGTGAGGCTAGTTTGTTGTTGTTTAATTTATCATTGGGCAGCCATAGGTACTGGTAGCTTTCTGTGATATTTAGATTTAAGGGGGTTTCCTGTCCAATACAAATTACTGTGTCTTTGGCAATGGTAAAATTGGGGATAGGTATAAGTTTTAAATCTACCGAATCATTTATTGCACAACCATCTACACTTGCGAAGTTAACGAAAATGGTTGCCGATTCATTGGTTAGGGTGGCTTTTGGTCGTGCAATAGAAGTGTTATCTAGAATTTTAGCGGGAGTCCAAGTGTAATTGCTTCCTGGGCCGGCGTATAGTTCATGTATTTCGTTCGGACAAACAGAGTCGTTCACACTCATTTCATGGGCGAGTGAAAAGTGAGTAATGATAACGAATGCAGAATCTTTATTACAATAACTATTGGTGTTTACTGTGTAGGTAGTGCTAGCTGTGGGAGTTGCCAATACTTGTGATCCAGTGCTTTGATTAAGTGTAGAAGCTTGTTTCCATGTGTATTGCGTGGCTCCTGTTGCGCTGAGAGTAACGCT
>CAMDPJ010000031.1 GCA_945903925.1 Chryseobacterium gleum | reverse complement strand
TGCGAATATCGGACCTGAATTGATCGAATCTTTGGGCAAAGGTTTGAAAAACATGGGAGACACAGCTTCAAACTTAAATACTCTAGGTAATGCGGGTGCTGCAAGCACTGAATTTGCTGATAAATTGAAAGGAGCTTCTACTAATGTAGATAAACTTTCAGATTCTTATACTCGTGCTTCTGAGGCATTAACAGGATTGACTGATTTGAAAGGTCCAGGTAATGTTTACGCTGAAGAGTTAGTGAAAATGACAGGAAACTTATCTGAGTTGAATGATGTTTACGCTAAACAAGTAAAAGCGTCTAAAGATAGTTTCGGCACGTCTGCTGAAGTTACAGCGAACATCAATGAATTATTGCTTCATTTAAGTGCTTCATTAGAGGATACTAAAAAATACAAAGAAGAAGTTGTTGTTTTAGGACAAAATTTAAGCAAGTTGAACACTGTTTACGGGAACATGTTGTCTGCAATGACAATTCGTTAGTAGGCGGATTTATTTTAATAATAAAGTTATTGTTTAAACTAGTTAAAAATATTTAGAAATGTCAGCAGAGAAACTCAGTCCCCGCCAGCAGATGATTGGTATTATGTACCTCGTACTCTTGGCAATGTTGGCAATGAATGCGTCAAAAGATCTTTTGAACGCCTTCGTTGCTCTAGAGAACGGTATTGGCCAAACGAATAAAAATTTCGCGGCCAAAAACTCTAAAGCTTATGGCGTAATTCAAAAAGCAGCAGGTAAATTTGAAGCCGCTAGAAAAATTAACGTTGAAGCACAAAAAGTAAAAGCACAAGCAGATAAACTTTTTAATATCATTGAAGAGGATAAAGGTTATATGATTTACGCCATGACCGGCGGTAAAGATGATGACTCTATTCCCTTAGGAAAAGACAATCAAGATAAAGGTGCCGAGTATTACATTTTTAACGACGCTCCAAATGAAAAAGGCGACCGTTTGAAAAAGGAAATGAATGTGTTTTCTGATTTAATTACTAAAGATTTAGTTTCTAAAAAAGTATTGGATGCCAAAGCAGACGCCCCTCTTTTAGCTCGTTGTGCAAAATTGTTGGCAACCAAAGATTCTACAGATAAGGATGATGTTACTCATCATTGGATTTCCTTGATTTCTGAGCACCTTGTGTTATGCGCTGTTACGGCAAACTTAACTTTACTTCAAACATACATTAGAAATGCTGAAGCTGAAGTTATTGAGACGTTAGCCGCAACAATAGAAGGTGATGGTATGATTGTAAACGTTGCCAATGGTATGGCAGTGTTGAATCCTGGATATGTGTTAACAGGAGATTCAATTCGTGGTGAAATCTTCATTGCTGCGTATAACAACAATATCGTTCCTGAGATTTACTTAGGTGATGTTGATACAATTGGAAATAAGTTTGTGGGAGGAAAACTCTCCTCCCTTAATTTAATTCCCTTAGCAAAATTGTTTAAAGGCCAGGCCGAAAAATTGCCTGTTGGTGGCGGTATCGGTAAGTACAGAAAAAGAGCCGGTTCACCAGGGGTTGTTGATGTAACGGGTGTTATCAGTATTCCTGATAAAAACGGATTCAACTACTACCTGTACAGATCATCTTACATGGTGGCTCAGCCAAGTGCTACTGTAGCTGCAACAAAAATGAATGTATTTTATATTGGTATTGATAATCCTGTGTCTGTTTCAGCCCCAGGAGTGTCATTGAAAGACATTTCTGTTTCTGCTCCCGGACTAAACTTTATTCCGATAGGAAAAGATGGTGAATACAAAGTTAATCCTAAAACTGCAGGTAAAATAAAAGTATCTGTAAACAAAAAAGGCGGTGCTACTTTAGGTGGAATGGAATTCCGCGTTAAATCTTTACCAACTCCGGTTGCTAAAATTCTAGGTAAAAATGGTGGTTCTGTGCAAGTTGGTTTATTGAAAGCTGTTGATAAAGTTGATGCTGTAATGGAGAACTTCGACTTCGAGTTGAAAGTAACTATTGCTTCGTTCGACTTAACCATGAATATCAAGGGTGACTTGAAAACAGAAACATCAAAAAGCAACATGTTAACTGCAGCAATGAAGTCTATGTTGAATGGTGTAGCAAAGGGAACCAAAGTTTATTTTGAGAATTGTAAGGTAACAATGCCAAATGGAGAAAAACGTTCATTAGGTACTTTAGCGTTCACAGCAAACTAAATATTTAAAGATATGAAAGTGATGGTAAACAAATTTGTGATATTGGCCGCTGGCTTTATTATGTGCAGTATTTCATTTGCACAAGATGCTGGCTTATTGGATGGTGCTTATACTCCAACCCATTATACAGAAAGAAAGATTATTCCTTATCCTTCTCTTAGAGAGGCGGATGTGATGTGGTCTAAGCGCATATGGAGGATTCTCGATTTACGCGAGAAACAAAATCACCCTTTGTTTTTTCCTATTACTCCAATTGGTGGTAGAAAAAGTTTAACTCAAGTGATTATGGATCGCGCCAAATTGGGTGATGATGATGCTTTAGGGCTTGGGGCTTTTCAAGATGAAGAGTTTAAGCTTAAAATGACAACAGCTGAAATTGAAAGCATTCTTGTTAAGTATGATACTATACAAGTGGATGATGGTGAAGGAAATCTTGAAAATAAATCTATCAAAAATGAGTTTGATCCCTCTTCTGTAAAAAGATACAGAATAAAAGAGGACTGGTTTTTCGACAAGCAAAGGTCTGTTTTAGATGTTAGAATTATTGGAATGTGTCCAGTGCAAGAAGTATTCGACGGGCAAACTGGCGACTATAAAGGGGAGAAACCTTTATTTTGGATATATTTTCCAGAAGCACGTCACATTTTTGCCAACGAAGTAGTTTTTAACCGTTACAGTGATTCTGAAAAGAGAACTTTAGAAGATATATTTTGGAAGAGGACTTTTAGCAGTTACATCTACAAAACAAGTAACGTTTACGATAGACAATTGAATGAGTATAAAAGTAATTTAGATTTACTTTTAGAATCAAAAAACATAAAAGAAGTTGTTTTTAATATGGAACAAGATTTCTGGGAATATTAAGAATCAAAAAAACTTTTGGAAACTCCTCGATATTCGGGGAGTTTTTTTTATTTAGTCTGTATCAAATTTACTATTATGAAGAAATTACTACTACTTTTTTGCGCTATCTCTATTTGTCCACTTTCTAATGCTCAATACGATATGGCTATTGGTGCTGTTTGCGCCAAGGATGGAATAGGCTTAAGCTACAAACAGTTTTTACAACCAGAGCAGAACATTGTAATTAATGCGATGTATTCTCAAAACAATGATGATTTTGGTGGCGTGCTAGTAGGGTTGTACGAGTTTCATAAAGAGATTCACGCTTCAACATTGCATACTACTCAATTAAGTTGGTCTTTTGGTGGCGGCTTGCACACAGGCTATTGGGTAACCAAAGTGAATTATGTTTCTAATGCTTTTAAATTTGGCGTGGATGGTGTGCTTGGTTTAGAGTACAATTTGGATTTCATTCCTTTAACCATAGGTGCTCAGGTGCGACCTTATGTGCAATATAATTCCGGAGAAGAAAATTACGCTCTCAGAAATTACGATGTGGATTATGGGGTATTAGTGAGATACATTATTCACTAAGCTCTTTCTCTTTTATTTCATTGATGATAATTCTCAAAATGGTATAGCTTGGAATGGCAAATATCATGGCTATAATGCCGCCCACGTTGCCCGATATCAGTATCACTAAGAAGATTTCTAAGGGATGGGCGTTTACACTTGAGGAATAAATGTAAGGTTGTAGCAAAAGAGAATCTATAAAGTGAACTATAAGCATAATCATAATTGCAGTGCTTAACAATGGCAGCAGCTCTGTTTGAAAAGGCATATTTTGGTTTCCTGTGATAATTATTATAGCAGCGATAACCATAGCGCTAATGGGGCCAATATATGGAATGATATTTAACAACGCAGCTATGATAGCTATGATAAAGTACTGTTCAACGCCAGCAATCCATAGTGAAATTGCAAGTAGAAATATCAAAATCAAAGTTTCAATAGCAACACCAACAAAATATTTTCTAAGCTGAATAATGGCGTTTTGCAAAATATTCTCCACTTTGTTACGTGATTTATCCGACAGTAATTTTAATAGCTTTAAATAGATTTCATCTCCATCCTTAATTAAGAAGAAAGTGATAAAGGTGATGGAGAACAAGGCGAAAATTAGTTCTGTCGCCATTGATGTTAGAGTACCCACCCAATCACTAATGTTGCCGAAATTAAGAAAAGCTCCCGATTCATTTTTGATGGTATTGAGTAAATTAAAATGTGCATCTCCACTCCATTTTTGAATTTTCACTTCAACAGCTTTTATCGGATCCTGGATATTGTTAAGCACAACATTGGGGTCGATATTGCTTATCGTTGCTATTTGATTGTCGATAGTAGGTAAAATGAAGCTTAATGCACCAAACAGAGCAAAGTAAAACAGACTGATGATGATAATTGCGCTAAACCAGCGTGGTAAGCTTTTCTTTTTTATTTTGAAGTTCTGTAATTTATCGGTCCAATTGTTTCCAATTACGCCCAATCCACAAGAAATAAGTATATAAAACATAATAGAAGATGCTTTCCAAATCAATAAAATTACCACAGCCAAAGCAGCGATATTTAAGGCTAGGGATTTTACATTTTGATTCATCATTTAAATCGTTAAAACATCATTACTTTCAATACTTATGGATGAAAGTAATAAAAATATATATTTTAAAACTTTTATTCCTTAACAAGGTATAAAAGCCAAATCATTTTCCATGCATTTTTTTAATAGAATTAATTTGCGTCAGAAACTTCTACTGGCCACCCTTTTTCCACTAACTATCGTGTGCTGGTTTTCTGTAGATAAAATACTTGCGGAGGTTAAGGAAAAAGACAAACTAGAAATTATTGGCACACGTACACATGAACTGAAGTTAATTTCGCAATTGGTGCACGAATTTCAAAAGGAAAGAGATTATTCGGTGTTGTATATCAGTAACGCCACCTTTGAAATGCAATTGAAGTTACGCGAGCAGGTAAAGCAAACCGATTCATTGGTGCGGGCTATTAAAATAGGCATCCAAAGAGAACAACTAGATACTTCTTTTTTTTCTGAAATAACTGCTATCCAAAAGGTGCGCGGAAATGTAGAGGCTTTTGTTTACAGTTATGAAGAAGCCGACGAATATTTTTCTACTTACATTGAGAAAATGATTGATAGGATTGCGGCGATTGCTACCGCTACCAGAACGGAAAAAACCAACGACCCAATTAGAGCATACATCTCATTAATTAATACTAAAGAATCATTAGGTAGAATGCGCACCACCTTAAATAAGGCTTTCGATATGCATGTTTTTGATGGATTGGATTATGGTAAATTTGCCGGCCAAAAAGGGGCTTTCGAGAGCAATCTAAAATCGTTTATTAAATTGGCTTCACCAACTTTGAGCGATAATTTTCAACGCGATTTTAGTCAGGGTAGTGTGGCGAAAATGTTAGAAATTACAAGTTACGCATTCTCTCATCCAACAGAAAAACTATTTGTTTATTCGTCAGAAGACTGGTGGTTTAGTACCACCAATGCTTTAAATATTGTTTATGCGGTAGAGAGTTTGTCATTATCAGAAATAGATAAAATTGTGAATGATGATATTACATCGACAAACGAAGCCATTAATTCATCTATTGCCATCGTGGTAATTACTGTTTTAATGGTGATTTTATTGGTTTCCTTTTCCATTCGTTCGGTTGATTCTCAAATGAGAAGACTGAGCTTGGCAGCAAAAAAAATTGAAGAAGGAAATACAGCAATTGATTTAAAAGTATACACGTATGATTCTATTGGAGATTTAACCAAAGCTTTTCTCTCTTTGGCCGAAAACACGAATGATTTGGCTGAAGTAGCCAATAAAATCGGAAAAGGCAACTACGATGTTCCTGTAAAAATTAGAGGTCCGCATGATGTTTTAGGGAAGTCGATTGTAAACATGCAAGAATCTTTAAAAACAGTCACTAAAGAGTTAAACGATTTAGTAGAAGAATTAAAATTAAGCAACAAATACAAATCAGAATTTGTAGCCAACATGTCTCACGAGTTGAGAACCCCGCTAAACAACATGTTGATTTTATCTAAACTGTTAATGGATAATAGTGATGGTAACTTAACGGCTGATCAGACAGATTCAGCTCAGGTCATTCAGAAATCAGGAAATTCATTACTTCGATTAATTAACGACATTTTAGATTTATCGAAAATTGAAGCAGGTAAGTTAGAGGTAGAGATGGCTGAAGTTTCGGTGAATGACGTTTTAAAGGATACACAGAATCTGTTTAAACCTATAGCAGCTGAGAAAAAATTAACATTGGATTTCCAAAATTCATTTACAAATAAAGTTTTCCATTCCGATAGGTACCGCTTAGAGCAAATACTAAAAAACATTATTTCTAATGCTATAAAATTCACGCCAGAAGGAGGAAGAGTTAGTGTGGGTGCGAGATTGTATTTGGAATCGGAAAACAAACTGTCTGTTCCTCTTTACGGCGAGGCGATTGCTATTGAAGTAACAGATACTGGTATTGGTATTCCGGCCTATAAGCAAGCGCAAGTTTTCGAGGCATTCAAACAAGCCGATGGTTCTATTAGTAGGCAATATGGCGGCACTGGTTTGGGACTGTCCATTACTAAAAATCTGGTAAATTTATTGGGTGGAGAAATTGTATTTAAAAGTGAAGAAGGAAAAGGAACTTCTTTTACCGTTGTATTTCCTTTAGAGTCAATTTCTTTAAAAGAAAATTGTACTCCTGCAGAATCAGTTGTGCCTATTGCGAAGAAGTCAGAATGGATAAAAGTTGAAAATGCTGTTTTATCTGCGCACGCAAAAATGCTTCGAGGAAGAAAAATTCATTTTTTTAGCAAAGATATTATGCACGTTTATCAGCTTAGTGCCTTGTTCGAAAAGTACAGTTGTAACTTAGAAGAGGTTTCTGATATTACAGAGTTAAAAAACAAAATAGCGGCCAGAGATTTTACACTTTTGATTATTGAAAACAGTGATTTGTCGGAGGAGGAAATTTCAACATTAAATACCATTGATAAATCATTGTGGTTAGATGAATCACTAAGCACAGAAAAAGAACTGCTAGAAAAAATGAATAATATTTTGGCGCATGTATAAGTTAGAAAAAACGGCAGCTATTGTTAGTATTTTATTGGTAGATGATGTGCCCGAGAATTTGTATTCTTTGGAGAAAATGTTGGCCGAAAAAGATAGAAGTTTCTTAAAAGCTACTTCCGGAAAAGAAGCCTTGAAATTGGCTTTAAATAATGATATTTCCTTGATTTTGTTAGATGTTCAGATGCCCGAAATGAATGGCTTTGAGGTGGCTGAAATTTTAAAATCGAATAAAAAAACAGCAGGTATTTCCATCTTATTTGTTACCGCCATTAGCAAAGAACAGCAATATGTTTTGAAGGGTTATGAAACGGGCGCGGTAGATTATTTATTTAAACCTTTAGATGTCGATATTACCAAAGCGAAGGTTAAAACCTTTTTGCAATTGTATTATCAGCAGAATAAGTTACAGCAACAAAATGTGATGCTAGAAAATCTATCGGGGCTTGTAGATAACTCCATGGATATTACTTGCATTTTCGATTTAGAAACTTTTTTGATAGAGCAGGTAAATCAAACCTTTCGCACCTTGTTAGATTATGAAGTAGGAGAAGTATTGGGAACATCATTGTTGAATTATTTCAATAACGAAGATATCGAAGATACCAAGAGTATTATTCAAGAAGAGTTGATGAATAACTCAGATGTTTTTGTTTTCGAAAACAGAATTAGAGGAAAGCATGGTGCAGAAAAATGGATGCGTTGGAAATTGGTGGTTAAAAATGGTAAATGTTTTGCCAATGCCATCGATATTACCATCAGAAAACAAACCGAGAAGAAGTTAAGTGAAAATTTGGCCTATCTCGTCAGAATAAATAAGGAGTTGGCAGAAGCCAAACGGGTGGCCGAGGCATCGGTGAAGGTGAAACAAGATTTCATGGCCAATATGAGTCACGAAATTAGAACGCCCATGAATGCCATTATAGGATTCACCAATTTAGTGCTAAAAACCGATTTAAATGAAGAGCAAAGAACTAGCTTACAGTCGGTAAAAATTTCGGGTGAAAATCTAATCGTTATTATCAACGATATTTTAGATTTCTCTAAAATTGAGGCGGGTAAGATGACGATAGAGTCTGCTGAATTTGATTTGTCATCGGTGCTTTCTGAGTTAATTAAATCACAAACTCAAGCAGCCAAAGCCAAAGGCATTGAATTGTTGTTGAATACTGATGCTAAAGTGCCTCAATATATCATTGGAGATTCGGTACGTGTTAATCAAGTGTTACTTAATTTGTTAAGCAATGCAGTTAAGTTTACTTCAAAAGGAAAAGTGGAGTTGAAAGTGCAAGTTTTAGAAGAAGATGAAAAAGAGGCCTTGTTGGAATTTACCATAGAAGATAGCGGTATAGGAATAGCACAAAATAAATTGGAAAATATTTTTGAAAGTTTCACGCAGGAAAACAGCGATACCACCAGAAAATATGGAGGTACAGGATTAGGTTTAACCATCGTGAAGAAAATTGTGGGCTTGATGAATGGCGAAATTAAGGTAGAAAGCGAATTGGATAGAGGTGCGCGCTTTATTGTGCGGGTTCTTATGCTTAAATGTATAGCTAAAGGGAAATCAACTGTTCAGCCTGATGAAAACAAAGAAATAATATTAGGAAAACTTCAAATATTGTTGGCCGAAGACAATGAATTGAATCAAATTTTAGCCCGACGGGTTTTGAATAATTTTGGCTGTGATGTAGATATTGCCGACAATGGTAAAATTGCCTTAGAGAAATTGAGAAACAATCACTACGATATTATCCTTATGGATATCATGATGCCCGAGATGGATGGCTTAGAAGCAACTAAAATTATTCGAAACGAATTTTCTGAGCCAAAGAAAAATATTCCTATCTTAGCCATGACGGCTTTCATTTTTACAGAGTCGGAGGACAATAAATATTTAGAAGCGGGAATGGACGACTATATTTTAAAGCCGTTCAGCCCTGATAAATTGAAACAAAAAATTGCTAATCTCGTAAATCTGGCACAACCTAAAATATGGCAAAATACCAACACATCGACTTAAATTATCTAAATGATCTTTCTCTTGGCAGTAAATATTTTAGGGAAGATTTAATCATTTCATTTATCAAAACTACTCCCGATTCTATTGCTAAAATGCAGGATTGTATTGGCAAGCAAGATTGGCAGCAGATAGGAGGTATTGCGCACAAATTGAAAACCAGTTTTTCGTTTATGGGTATGGAGAAAATGGTGAAAGTGAGTGCAGTTTTACAAGATTTGGGCTTAAATAACAAAGAACTTGAAAAAATACCAGCATTGATAGATGAAGTGGTTAAAGAATATCCTTTAGCCGAAGCAGAATTAAAAGCAGAATTATCTGAATTAAAATAAAATAGTATGGCAAATACGCTAATATACCTGTGTGACGACGATGAATTGTACTTAAAAACTGCGGTGCACAATTTAAATCAAAACAAAGGGTTAACCATTAAAACATTTACCAAAGGAGAGGCTTTGCTGATAGCCTTGGACAAAAAACCAGATATCGTAATTTTAGATTATTTCTTGGATAGCGAAAAGCCCGATGCTATGTCGGGTATTAAAGTTTTGCAAGAGATCAAACAAATCGCGCCAGATGTAGAGGTTTTGATGCTATCGGGTCAAGAGGATGTTGACGTTGCAGTTAATTCTGTGAAATATGGAGCGGTAGATTACATCGTAAAAAACAAAAGTGCTTTCATTAGGGTTCAAAATGATATCAAACGTATAATGACGGCCAAGGATAAAGAAAAAGAGAACGCTGGGTTCAAAAAGATGATTGTCATTTCGACGATATTTATAGCAATAGTTATTGCCTTTTTGATTGTTTATTACTTCGATAAAACAGTATTTGGTTTGCTTCCTGATCCTGCTGCGCCAGGTCAAGAGATAAAACCAGATGAATTACCCCTTTCTCATTAGCGGAAATTAAAATATCTTATTAGAAAGATCCGCCCGTCAGCTGACGGGCGGATGTTTTTTTTTGCATCTTTGCAACTCATAAAATTTTAACCATGGCAAAAGAACTTAATGTATATAGTAAAACAATTACGCAAGATCCTACTCAGCCTGCTTCTCAGGCAATGTTATTTGGTGTAGGCTTCACAGATGACGACATGAACAAAGCCCAAGTAGGTATTGTAAGTATGGGTTATGAAGGTAACCCTTGCAACATGCACTTGAATGGCTTAGCGTTGGGTATTAAAAAAAGTGTGGTGGAAGCTAATTTGGTGGGATTAATTTTTCACACCATTGGTGTTAGTGATGGTATTTCAAACGGTACAAAGGGAATGCGATATTCTTTAGTCTCTCGCGACATTATCGCTGATTCTATCGAAACGGTTATGAATGCGCAGTACTATGATTCTCTTATCACTGTGGTAGGTTGTGACAAAAATATGCCTGGAGCTATGATTGCCATAGGTAGATTGAATCGTCCCGCAATTTTAGTATATGGAGGTTCTATCGCTGGAGGTAATTATTGTGGAAAAACATTAAATATCATTTCTGCATTCGAGGCTTTAGGTGAAAAAACACAAGGCAATTTGAGTGACGAAGATTATAAAGGAATTATAAAAAATTCTTGTCCGGGTGCTGGTGCTTGCGGCGGCATGTACACTGCTAACACCATGTCTTCGGCTATCGAGGCAATGGGAATGAGTTTGCCCTATTCTTCTTCTTCTCCAGCTATAAGTAAGGAGAAGCAAAGTGAGTTACAAAATGTAGGCGCGGCCATGAGAAACTTGATGGAGAAAGACATTAAGCCTCGCGATATTATGACACGCAAAGCGTTTGAGAATGCAATGCGATTGATTGTTATTTTGGGCGGCTCTACCAATGCGGTATTGCACTTAATAGCAATGGCTGACGCTGTTAACGTTCCTCTAACTTTAGATGATTTTCAAAAGATGAGTGACGAAACGCCTTTCTTGGCCGATTTGAAACCGTCTGGTAAATATTTAATGCAAGATTTACATGCCGTGGGTGGTGTTCCTGCGGTTATGAAATTGTTGTTAGAAAAAGGAATGTTGCATGGTGACTGCATGACGGTAACAGGAAAAACTTTGGCTGAGAATTTAGCTATTGCACCAAAATTGAAAGACGGTCAGGATTTAATCATGCCTTTCGATAAACCTTTAAAAGCAACAGGTCACATTCGTATTTTGTATGGAAACTTGGCAACAATGGGTTCTGTAGCAAAAATTACAGGTAAGGAAGGTGAGTTATTCGAAGGACCAGCTGTGGTTTTTGATGATGAATTTGCTGCTATTGATGGTATCCTAGGCGGTAAAGTAAAAAAAGGAAATGTAATTGTAATTAGATATGAAGGGCCTAAGGGCGGACCAGGTATGCCTGAAATGTTGAAACCAACATCAGCGGTGATGGGTGCTGGTTTAGGTAAAGATGTGGCATTGATCACCGATGGTCGCTTTAGCGGTGGTTCTCACGGTTTCATGGTAGGGCATATTTGTCCGGAAGCCCAAGAAGGTGGTAACATTGGTTTGATTAACGACGGCGATATCATTCGAATTGATGCTATTAAAAATACGATAGATGTTAAGGTTTCTGATGCTGAATTGGCCGAGCGTCGCAAGACATGGAAGCCGAAACAAGGTCCCACAAGGGGTGTTTTAGCTAAATATGCTAAATGCGTTGGACCAGCTTCTGAAGGATGTATTACCGATAAGTAATTGATATTTTAAGAAAAATAAATTGAAATTATTAGGCGCGTAATTGAATCTTTTAGTATTATTGTATATTGAAACTGAAAATGAATTTTTTAAATAACAATATTATTGTCTTGGTTGTCTCCTCTTTGGGGTGAGAAAGCACGTCTATAAAAAGAACAAGCCTTTCTCGAAATCGGGAAAGGCTTTTTTAATAAATAAGGGTTATGGAAACTATCATGGAACAAGAGAAAACGAAAACAGAAAAAAAATCAGAAATGAAAAAAGTAACTGGAGCCGAAGCTGTTGTTCTTTCTTTGTTAGCAGAAGGAATTGAAGTTGTTTACGGATATCCTGGCGGAGCAATCATGCCGGTTTATGACGAGTTATATAAATACCAAGATGAAATTCACCACGTCTTAGTGCGTCATGAGCAGGGTGCTGTTCATGCTGCCGAAGGTGCTGCGCGTGTAACCAACAAACCTGCGGTTTGTATTGCTACATCGGGCCCTGGCGCAACTAATTTAGTTACTGGTATTGCCGATGCTATGATTGATTCAACGCCTATCGTTTGTATAACCGGACAGGTTTCTAGTTTGCTTTTGGGTACCGATGCTTTCCAAGAAACTGATATCGTTGGCATCACCGCACCTATAACCAAATGGTCTTTTCAGGTAACCAAAGCATCTGAAATTCCTAAGGCAATTGCAAAGGCATTTTATATTGCAAGCACAGGAAGACCCGGACCAGTATTGATTGATATTACTAAAGATGCGCAAATCGATTCATTTGATTTTGAATACAAAAAATGCACATACGTGCGCTCATATCAGCCAAAACCTGAGTTGAAAATAGATTCAATCAAGGAAGCTGCTGCTGCTATTAATGCTGCTAAAAAACCATATTTATTGGTTGGACACGGCGTATTGTTGTCTCATGCGCAAGAGATATTGAAAGCGGTTATTGAGAAAGCGGGAATTCCTGCAGCATCAACCTTATTAGGACTTTCGGCATTGCCTACCGATCACCCCCTGTATGTAGGGTATTTGGGTATGCATGGTAATTACGGTCCGAATATGAAGACCAACGAATGCGACGTATTAATCGCAGTTGGTATGCGTTTCGACGATCGTGTAACAGGAAGATTAGATGCTTACGCAAAACAAGCAAAGGTTATTCATATTGAAATGGATAAATGCGAGATAAGTAAAAACGTTCATGCGCATATTCCGATTCATGCCGATGCCAATGAAGCTTTGCATGCCTTACTTCCTTTGTTAGATAGAAAAGAACATAAAGAGTGGTTGCAAGAATTTAAAGAGTGCGATAAAATTGAAGCGGAGAAAGTATTCAAATTGGATTTAACGCCAACAACTAAAGCTATCAAAATGGCTGAGGTTATTCGCAAGTTAAGTGATCTAACGAAAGGTGAGGCAGTAGTGGTAACCGACGTTGGTCAGCATCAAATGTTTGCTACAAGATATTATGAGTTTAAAACAACTAATGCCAACGTTTCATCGGGCGGATTGGGTACTATGGGCTTCGCTTTGCCGGCGGCCTTTGGAGCTAAGATGGCTCAGCCAGAAAGAGAAGTAGTGGCTATTATTGGTGATGGAGGTTTCCAAATGAACATACAAGAGTTGGGTACTATTTTTCAAACCAATGCGGCTGTGAAAATCATTATTTTGAATAATAATTTCTTAGGAATGGTTCGTCAGTGGCAAGAGTTGTTCTTCGACAGAAGGTACGCTCAAACAGAATTGATAAATCCTAATTTTTGCATGATTGCGGAAGGTTATGGTATTAAAGCCAAAAAAATTGAAGAGCGTTCTGATTTAGAAACAGCTTTGAAAAATATGTTGGCGCATAAAGGGCCGTATTTGTTGGAAGTAATGGTGGAGCAGGAAGGCAACGTATTTCCTATGATACCTCAAGGTAAGGCAGTTAATGAAGTTAGACTAGAATGATAAATTCTTAATGCTGAATTTTTAATTTTTAATTGAACAACAATGAGCACAGAAATAAAAAAATATACCATCACCGTTTTTTCCGAAAACTATACAGGGATACTTTATAGAATCACTCAAATCTTCACGAGAAGAAAAATAAATATTGAAAGCTTAACCACTTCTGAATCTGAAAAAGAAGGCGTTCATCGTTTTACTATTGTAGTGATGACGACAGAAAAAACAGCGCAAAATGTTACGCTTCAAATTGAGAAATTAGTAGAAGTGTTAATGGCTTCGTGCTTCACTGATGACGAAGTAGTAGCGCATGAAATTGCATTGTATAAAATGAAATCGGGACACGATTTTAATGCTATTGTACAAACGCACAATGCTAAGTTTTTGCATGTAGAACCCGAGTTTTGTGTAATTGAAAAAACTGGACATAAAGAAGATACGCGTGCGCTTTTTAACGCATTGCAACCTTTTGGAATATTAGAATTTGTGCGCTCCGGAAGAGTTGCGGTTTCTAAGCCAATGAGAAATTT